>JAEDHZ010000058.1 GCA_016292705.1 Clostridiaceae bacterium | reverse complement strand
AGGCTTGAGTCGATTGGGATTCGAGTAATCATAACGCTTGTCTCCCGCATGGATGAGAACGGGCAGATCTCCCTCGCAAAGCTCATAGATTTTCAGACAGCGGTAATCGTCAAGCTTGAACTTCTGAATATCCGGATGAAGCTTGACGCCTTTGAGTCCAAGCTCTTTGAGGTGTCTGATATCGCCGGCAATGTCCTCGCTTTCGGGGTGGAGCGTTCCGAGACCGGTCATTTTTCCGCCGCTTTCGGCAACAACCGAAGCAATGTATTCGTTGATAGACTTCACCTGCTTCGGTGTTGTTGCAACGGAAAAAACAACCGAGTGGCTGACGTTGCCGATTTCGTCAAGGTGGGTGAGCGTTGAGAGCTTACCGTCGTAGTTCATGTCCATGTCGTAAAATGCGCCCGTGTTCTGCGAGGCTTTGACCGCAATTTTATCCGGATAGATGTGACAGTGGCAATCAATAATCGGATACATTATGCCGCCTCCCGTTACGCAGTTTCGATTGAGTTTGCCTTTTTGAGGTTGTATTTTTCAATGGCATCCTCACGCATTTTGTACTTGAGAATTTTTCCGGCAACATTCATCGGGAAGGAATCAACAAAGTCAATATACTTTGGAACCTTGTGCTTTGCCATGTGCTCACGGATATAGTTTCGCATTTCATCGGCTGTGAGTGTTTCGCCGTCCTTGAGGATGATGCATGCCATGATCTCCTCGCCAAGCTGTTCGTCCGGAACGCCGATAACCTGAACATCCTTGACCTTTTCGTGGGTATAAATGAATTCCTCAATCTCTTTGGGATAGATGTTTTCGCCTCCTCGGATTATCATATCCTTGAGTCTGCCCGTGATTCTGTAGTTTCCCTCGGGAGTTTTGCATGCAAGGTCACCGGTATGTAGCCATCCGTCGCTGTCAATGGCGGCTGCCGTTGCCTTGGGCATTTTGTAGTATCCCTTCATAATGTTATAGCCACGGGCAACAAATTCACCCGTTTCGCCGACAGGCATTTCTTCCCCGGTTTCCGGGTCAACGATTTTGCATTCAATTTCCGGAAGGGCACGACCGACGGTTGCCACACGAACCTCAAGCGGATCATCGGTGCTGCTCATTGTGCAGCCGGGAGAGGACTCCGTCTGGCCGTAAACTATCGTTATTTCAGTCATGTGCATTTTTTCAACAACATCACGCATGACGGAGATCGGGCAAGGGGAGCCTGCCATGATTCCGGTGCGCATATATGAAAAGTCCGTTTTCGGGAAATCGGGATGCTCAAGCATTGCAATAAACATTGTCGGAACGCCGTGGAAGCAGGTGATTTTTTCGCTGTTGATGCAGGCAAGCGACGGCTTCGGAGTAAAGTATGGCATCGGATAAAGCGATGCGCCGTGCGTCATTGAAGCGGTCATTGCAAGAACCATTCCGAAGCAGTGGAACATCGGAACATGAATCATCATTCTGTCTGCGGTTGAAAGGTCCATTCTGTCGCCTATGCACTTGCCGTTGTTGACAACATTATAGTGTGTGAGCATAACTCCTTTGGGGAAGCCTGTTGTTCCGGAGGTATACTGCATATTGCAGACATCATTCGGGTCAACCGTTGCGGCAATTCTTCTGACCTCGGAAAGCGGAACATTTTCCGCTCTGTCCATTGCTTCTTCCCAACAGAGGCAGCCCTTTTGTTTGAAGCCGACCGTGATGACATTGCGCAAGAAAGGAAGACGCTTTGAATGAAGCTGCTGGCCTTTTTGAGTTGTCTGAAGTTCCGGGCAAAGCTCATTGATTATTGCAGCGTAGTTTGAATCACGGTAGCCGTCAATCATAACGAGCGTGTGGGTGTCCGACTGGCGCAGAAGGTATTCAGCTTCGTGAATTTTATAGGCGGTGTTCATTGTTACCAGAACAGCGCCGATTTTTGTGGTTGCCCAAAAGGTGATGTACCACTGCGGAATGTTTGTTGCCCAGAGCGCAACATGGCTGCCCTTTTTGACACCGAGGGACAAAAGCGCACGGCAGCACTCGTCAACATCGTCACGAAACTGCGAATAAGTCCGTGTGTAATCGAGCGTGGTATATTTGAAAGCATACTGATCCGGAAATTCCTCAACCATTTTGTCAAGAACCTGCGGGAAAGTCTTTTCAATCAGCAAATCTTTTTTCCAGACAAATTTTCCCGTGCCGGCTTTGTTTGAATAGAGGAATGCCTTTTTCCTTGACGGGGTCTGGAATTGCTCCATGAAGCTTGCAAAGTGGGCAAAAACAACCTCCATATCAGTCATTTCAAGCATCCAATGCGGCTTCCAGTCAAGCGAGATAAAGCCGTCATAATTGACGCAGGAAAGCGCATTCATGATTTCATTGATTGGAAGATCACCCTCTCCGATGAGGCAGAAGCGGCGCTCTCCGTTCTGAAGAAAGCTGTCCTTCATGTGAACATGCCTGATATAGGCACCGAGGTTTTTGATTGTTTCCTCAGAATCCTCTTTGTTGAGGTAGTACGGAGAATAAACATCCCAGAGAGCGGCAAGGTGATCGTCCGCATACTCCATGAGAAGGGAAAGCAGCTTTTTAGTGTCCGAATACATTCCGGAGGTTTCAACAAGAAGGGTGATTCCCTTTTTTGCCGCAACGGGGAGAACATTGTTAATTACGGCACGGACATTTTCATCGCTTTCTGCGCTGTCTCCCGTTGCAAAAAGGCGCAGATATGAGATTTTGAGCGAGGAAGCAAGGAAAATGTATTCCTCAATTTTTGAGGCGGTTTCGTCAATCTCATCGCAGGAGATGTCAACGCCTGTGTCTGAACAGACAAGGGAAATGCCTTTGTCAAAAAGTGCTCTCAGTGTTGAAGCAGAGTTGTACTTATGGAACGGACCGGTTTTTTCGGTGAAAGCTGTTGAAGCAAAATTGCCGAGCTCAATGCCGTTGAAGCCGAGTTCTTCTGCTGCAAGAACAAAGTCCTGCCAGTCATAGCCGTTCCAGCCCTTTGTTGAAAAAGAAAGCCTCATTGCTCTTCCTCCTCATATACAATCTTGTTGAGTGCGTTGACATAAGCTCTTATGCTTGCGCCGACAACATCTGTTGAAATACCGTTTCCTGCATATACTTTTCCGTTTGAGCGCAGGCGGACGAGTGCGCTGCCCATTGCCTCACGCCCTTCGGTGACAGACTGAATCTGGAAGTCGTCAAGTTCATAGTGATGTCCGGTGATTTTTTCAATTGCAAGGAAGGAAGCATCAACCGGACCGTCTCCGGCGCAAAGACCGCTGACACTTTTTCCGTTTTTTGAAAGTGTTATGTGTGCCGTCGGAGTGATGATGTTTCCGACATTTACAACATAGCTTTCAAGGAAGTATGTTGACGGAACCTGGAGGGCAGCAGTTGCAACGATTACATCAAGCTCCTTTGCGGTAACGCTCTTTTTGTCGCTTATTCTTGAAAATGCTTCATAGACATTTGCATTTTCCTCGTCCGAAAGGTCATATCCGAGGCTCCTGACGGCGGCAGCAACCTGCTCGGGAGTGTCATATTCGCTGAGAACAAAATTCTGGTTTGAGGAAGAAACTCCCGTTTCAAAGGGGGTTGTTTTGCTTTTTTCGGCGCAGACGATTCTTGTAATCTGGCTTGCAATGCGGTCAAGCATGGTGGTTTTCAATTCCGTTCTGAGCGAAAATTCGCTGCCCCTTGCAGCGAGGAAACGGGTGAATGCCTGAGCGGAAACGGTGTTTTCTCCGGATAAGGCAGTCTTGATTTCCGTTGCGCCGGCACACGCTGCCGAAATTGCGCACGCACAGCCGAACGAAAACTCGTCGCTGCATTGAGCACCGAGCTCAACATTTTCAAGCTCGGGAACATTTTTATAAATCTTTTCAACAAAGGCAGAAAACTCCTCGCTTGTCATGATTCCTGCGTCATCGCAGAGAGTCACGACCGTTGCACCGCAGGCAATGGCGTTTTTCAGTGCTTCATAAAGGAATTCCGGTTCGCTTCTTGTTGCGTCTCGGGCAACAAATTCAACATCGGAGCAATACTTTTTTGCCTCCGGAACGATAACACCGATCATTGAAAGAACAAGCGGGGGCTTCTTTTTGCAAACAAATTCCATCTGGACGGTTGAGGTCGGAACAATAAGCTGAAGGCGGGGCTTCTTTGCTTTTGAAAGCGAATCCCATGCAGTTTTTATTCCGCTTTCCGAAAGCTCGCACGGAAGAGCAATAATGCTGTTCTCCACCGAGGAGCAAATTGATTTTGTCAGAAGCGAGTCGGTTTTTGCGTCCTCAATCAAAGCAAGTTCAATAACATCAACCGAAAGCTTGTCAAGCAATTTTGCAATTTCAATTTTTTCCTTGAAGCTCAGTGAATGGGAGCGGTCTTTCGCCGCCTGTCTGAGGGTTGAATCTGCAATCCTTATCTTTTTAATCATTGTTGAAAACCTCCTGAAAAAAATGAAGCCCCTGAAACAGCATGCTGCCGTTTCAAGGACGAATAACATCGCGGTACCACCTTGATTGCCGCCGGAAGGCGACCTCTCTTCAAGACTCAAGCAAGTCTTTAGCCATGGTAACGGGGCGTCCGTAGCCGCTTACACAGAATAGACGTTGGGCGGCTCTGCTCGGGAAGGAGACTGCTTTTTCGTTTGACTGCCGACTTGCACCGGACGCCGGCTCTCTGAAAGCTCAAAAAGAAAAGCATAATTCCGTCATAGCATTTGTAATATTACTTCGACATTTATTGTGCTCTTTGATTTTAACAAAAAAGCCAGAAAAAGTCAACAGTATTGCACAAAATCACTCGGGTGCAGTAGATAAAAATAATCCTCTTTTGTCCATCTTTTTTATGAAATGTTGCCTTAACTTCAAGAACGGCTTGACAAAGAAAACAAAAGAGTTATAATATGAAATTGAATTTCATTTTCATTTTCATATTCCGGAGGACGCTTTATGGAAAAGACTTCATATAAAACTCGTCAGCGTTCGGATATCCTTGACTGTCTGCGGGACAATGCAGAAAAAAGTATGACTGTTGACGAAATAGCGCAGGAACTTTCAAAACGGGGTTGTGTTGTTGGGCGCACCACTGTTTACCGCTATCTTGATTCTCTTATCGGGCTCGGTGAGGTCAGGCGCTTTTTGCGTGAGGGCGAAAAAAGCTCGGCTTTCCAGTTCGTTGGTGACCATAACGAATGTTCCGAGCATATACATCTCCGCTGCAAAAACTGCGGAAAGTTTGTTCACCTCGGTTGCGGTTTCATGAGAGGAGCAAACGAGCATCTTTTGAAGGACCACGGCTTTTGCGTTGATAACGAAAAAACAATCCTTGTCGGTGTTTGCGCCGACTGCATGAAAGGCGATGAAGAAAATGGCTCTGATTGACTGCAAAGGTGTTTGCCTCGGTTATGACGGAAGCGTTGTTGCAAAGGATTTGAACTTCTGCGTTGAAAAGGGTAATTATCTTTGCATCGTCGGGGAAAACGGGAGCGGAAAAAGCACCCTTGTCAAGTCTATTCTCGGACTCATTGAAACGGAAAGCGGACATCTGCACATGGGTGACGGGCTCAAAAAGCGTGAAATTGGCTATCTTCCGCAGCAAAGCGAGGCGCAAAGGGATTTTCCGGCATCTGTCCGTGAGGTTGTTCTTTCAGGTTGTCTTGCTTCAAAAAAAGGAATTTTCTTTTCCAGAGCACAAAAGCAGTTGGCGCAACAGAACATGCAAAGGCTTGATATTCTTGATCTTAAAGATAAATGCTATCGGAATCTTTCCGGCGGTCAGCAGCAAAGGGTTTTGCTTGCCCGGGCTTTGTGTGCAACAAAAAAGCTTTTGCTTCTTGATGAACCCGTCACGGGACTTGACCCGGTTGTTACCGCAGATTTTTACCGTATTATTGAAAAAATCAACCGTGAATACGGAATCACAATCATAATGGTTTCCCATGACCTTTATTCCGCCGTGAACTACTCAAGTCATATTCTTCATATGAAAAAGGACGGTTCGTTCTTCGGAACAGTCGGAGAGTATCTTGAAAGCGATGTTTACAAGGCTTTTTCCGGAGGTGAAAGCAATGCCTGAGGCAATCAGTCTGATAATTACGCAGCCGTTTTTGCAGCGTGCCCTTGTTGCAGGTGTTCTCCTTTCGCTTTGTGCGGCGCTTCTTGGCGTCAGCCTTGTTTTAAAGCGGTTTTCAATGATTGGCGACGGGCTTTCCCATGTCGGCTTCGGTGCGCTTGCAATCGCCTGTGCGGCTAATATTGCACCGCTTTATTTTTCACTTCCCATTGTTGTTGTTGCGGCATTCCTGCTTTTGCGGATGAGCGAAAGAGGAAAAATCAAGGGTGATGCCGCCATTGCGCTCATCTCAACCGGTGCGCTTGCAATCGGGGTCATGGTAACATCGCTGACAACCGGAATGAACATTGACATTTATAACTATATGTTCGGAAGCATACTGACAATGTCTAACGCCGATGTTGCTCTGAGTGTTGTTCTGAGCATTGCCGTATTAGCGTTGTATATTGTTTTTTATAATGAAATTTTCGCCGTAACATTTGACGAAAGCTTTTCAAAGGCAACCGGAACAAAGGTGTCCGGCTATAATATGCTCATTGCGGCGCTGACTGCGGTCACAATAGTAATAGGCATGAGAATGATGGGCGCATTGCTCATTTCAAGTCTCATCATTTTTCCGGCGGTCACCTCAATGCGGGTTTGCAAGAGTTACCGCTCTGTCATTCTGACAAGTGCCGCAGTATCGGTGCTGTGCTTTTTTTCGGGACTTCTGGTTTCCGTCCGCTTTGAAGCACCGACGGGGGCGAGCATTGTCTGCGTCAATATTCTGGTGTTCTTTGCCTTTTCCCTTTTGCGCAGCGTTCTTACCTCTTCAAAGCTTGGTTCAACGGCAAAAAAGGTTTTTTCTGCTGTTATTGCGGTTACCACTGCCGCAACGGCTTTTGTTGTGCCTTTGACAGGACCGATTTCGGTCTATAAAAAGGACAAAACGAGCGTTGTTGCAACAACCTTTGCGCCGTTCGATTTTTCAAGTCAGATCGCAGGCGAGGATGCAGAGGTTTCAATGCTGCTTGCCCCCGGAGAGGAAAGCCACACCTTTGAACCGACTGCGGCGGACATCATGAAAATTGAGGACTGCGATGTTTTTGTTTATGGAGGCGGGGAAAGCGATGAATGGGTTGAGTCCATGCTTTCCTCAATTGACACAGGAAACATTTCAATTGTTCGCATGATGGATGTTACCGAAAATCTGAAAGAAGAAATGCTTGAGGGAATGCAGGAGGAGGACGGACATGAACATGACGGAGAAGACCGTGATGAAGAATATGACGAGCATGTCTGGACATCACCGAAGAACGCTGAAAAAATAGCTTCGGCAATCGGAGAAGCACTTAGCGAGCGTGACCCGGAGCACAGAAACGGCTATGAGGAGCGTACAAATCAGTATCTTGAACAGTTGGAAAAACTTGATGAAAGCTTCAGGTCACTTTCAAAAAGAGCAAAAGGCAGGCATTTTGTTGTCGGAGACCGATTCCCGTTCAAATATCTTGCTGATGAATATTCACTTGAATTTTATGCTGCATTTCCGGGCTGTTCGGCTCAGAGCGATGCAAACCCGACAACAATAGCTTTCCTTTGCGAAAAGGTCAGAAATGAGAACATACCCGTTGTGTATAAGGTTGACCTGAGCACCGGAGCTGTTGCAGAATCAATTGCCGAAAGCACCGGCGCAAGGGTTGAAACACTCATGTCGTGCCATGTTATATCGTCAGGCGATTATAAAAACGGCGAAACTTATCTTTCGCTCATGCAGCGGAATCTGGCGGCTCTCGAAGCCGGCTGCAGCGGCTGAAAGTTGTGGGCTGGCAGATTTGCAAAAAGCTCAAAAATGTGATAAAATAACCTGATATATTTTCTGAGCAAAGCGAGGTGAAGCAATGGACTCCGGGCAAAAAAGGCAGTCGTCCGCAAATGAAGAGCTTTTGTTCGACAAAAGCTTTTTTGATGATGACGATATCGGCTATCCCGAATTTGACGGAAACTTTGATTGCGAAGTCGTAATTCCCATTGAAGGCGATGTCGGCTTTGCACCCGTGCTTTCGGAACCTGTTGCGCAAAAACACAGGATTTCGCTTCGTTATTTGAGCGCTTCGCAGGTTGCTTCATACATCGCAATGTTTGTTGAGGCAGTCGGAGAGAGCACGATAAAGCTTGTTGCCTCCTTTGTTTCAAAGTTCGGTCACATTTTTGCTTTTCCGTTTGTTTCGCTTTTCAGGGGTGCAAAAAAAGCCGTCAGTGGGCTTCGCAGCTTTTTCAAAAACATTCCGGGCAGCTTTTCCGGTGAGCTTCGCTCAATAAGAGGAGAGCTTTCTGAAATCAAAAACGGCAAAAGGGAGAAAACAGGTTCAAAAAAGATTTCGCTGCCCCGTGCATTGGCGAAGTATTTTCTGCTCTCATTTACCCGCCACGACAAGTTTTGGAAAACGCTTTTCAACACGGCGTTTCCGGTTTTTGCCTGC
>JAEDHZ010000057.1 GCA_016292705.1 Clostridiaceae bacterium | reverse complement strand
ATTCACCGGTCATGATACGCATCCGATTTTTATCGGTGAACTGAATTTTTCCGCCGTAGCGTTCATTCAGTTTTTTCCTCAGCAATCTTTCATTCATTTGAAGACCCCGCAATAGTTAATATAGTGGCATATACACACCTATATGGTAATCATACACTAAAGTTCGACATAAGTCAAATCAAATTTTGTTAAATTTGGATACTTTCTACGTTTTGCGAGGTTATCCTACAGAAAGAAGTTATATGTATCGGATTGAGTGTTGAAAAAACGGTTTTCGGGCGGGCACAAGTCCCGCCCGTACATTTGATTTTCCGGTACGGGCGGCGCTCGGAGCCGCCCGGGAAATCGGAAACTCCAACAAAAAAAGCCGCAAAACTGCGGCCTAATTCTTGATATTCAGTTTCCACGGCTGCGCCTTGAATATCCGCCGCCGTGCTTTGCTTCACCGGAACGCTTGAGATCGGTTATTTTTTCATCACTGACTTGCTTGAAGCGAGCCATCATGTCCTCAAAGGACATGCTTGAGGGGTCCTTCCTTTCCGCCTGACCCTGCCAGACATTAGCCGGGCGGGAACGCTGCGGACGGTTCGGGCGGGCGGGTCTTGAATCACGCTGCTGTTCTTCGGGCATGGCCTTCTTAATGGAAAGGCTGATTTTTCCCTCATCGCTTATGCCGATAATCTTGACTTTAACATCCTGACCCTCGGAAAGATGATCCTTAATCTCCTTGACGAATGCGTTTGAAACCTCAGAGATGTGAACCATTCCGCTCTTGCCCTCAGGCAAGCTTACAAAAGCTCCGAACGAAGTGAGTCCCGTGACTTTTCCCTCAACAATTTGACCGATTTCAAGCATATAAAGCTGTTTCCTCCTGCGTTTTAATTTCCAAACGATGAATCATAGAAAACACGCTCGCCGGGCCGGGCATAGCCATACTGCTCACGGGCAATTTTTTCATAGTATTCATCGTGGTTTTTATCTTCAAGAAAGCGTTCAAGCTCCTCGTTTTCGTTTTTAATCTCCTCGCACTCTGCGCTCATCTGCGAAACCTGCCGATTGTTTCCGGCAGCATGGGAATAGTTGACAACGCAGCCGGCGATAGCAAGGCAGACAAAGGAGAAAACAACAATGAACAGAATAACGCTGTGCTTTTGAACTTTTTTCGCCTTTTTTGCAGGCACGAATTGTTTGACGGCCAACGCTGTTCATCTCCTTAAACAAACCGGAATAGTCTTGTTGCGCAATGCTCAAACAAATTCAAGCAAGCACAACATCACTGAGCATAATACATCTCCATTATAACGATTTTTTATGTTTTTTCAAGTATTTTTTTCGCTTATTCTCAGGTTTTTGAACTTTTTTTGAAAGCTTTTTCTCCTTTTTCTTCTCCGGAGAAGCTTTTTTAATCCTCGCCTTCTCTTTTATGCGTTCAGAAAGCTTTCCCAAGCAGTTCAGCGCCGCTTTTGAAGCAGCCGAAAAAGGAGCCGCAATCGAAGACAAAACCTTTGAAAAAACAAAGGAAAAAGCAGCAAACACCTTTTTTACAACTCTGTCCGCTGTCAGAAAAAAAACAACAGCCCCAAGCACGGATGCAAGAATCAGGTTCACCCTCACATTGCCGTCCGAATAGACCAAAAATCAGACAAACATAAATACTGTTGTTGCAACCGAAAAGAAAAGATCCTGAACCAGAAGCGCAAACTTTCCCTTTGAAAAAAGGCTGCGCAAAAACTCGACAAATCTGAAAAACAATCCGTCAAGAAAGCCGAAAGCAAAAAAAAGCAAAAAATTTGTAAGCTGCTGCGGCAGCGGTTCAAGATAGTTCATCGGAACATCTTTCCGAAAAAGCCGGAGCTTTTCGGTGCCTGGTCAATATATGTCAGGGAAACAATGTTGCCCTCAATTGTCAGTTCGCCGTTTTCGGTATTGAGCTTGTTGATGTGCAGCTTTGTTCCGGTAACGGTCAGCTCCCCGGCGCAGGTATAAGCAAGGACAGTTGATTCGTCAAAGGAATCAACATCGGTTACCCCGGTCATTCTGAGCTTTTTCCTGTCCTCAAGAATCAGGTTGTGCGGCTCGGTTTTCACAATCTCGTCTTGCATTAAAAATGCCTCCCCTTTTTCAAAAACCAAAGACTTCGTTTAATTCCTATGAAAAAAAAGAGGCAGATATGCACTCAAAGAATCTTATACATTGCCGAAGCATTTTCCTTTGTTGCGTATTCATTCACAGCAAGAACCTCGGCACGGATTCTGTTCTCGCCCATCTGGATTTCGATAATATCACCCTGCTTCACATCGTATGAAGCACGGGCAACCTTCCCGTTGACCGAAACATGCTTTGCGTCGCAAACCTCGTTCGCAACCGTGCGCCTTTTGATGAGGCGTGAAACTTTCAGATATTTGTCAAGTCTCATATAGTATCCCTTTCCGATAAAACAAATCGGGCTGCAAAAGCAACCCGACTGTTGAAAACTCAATTATTTTACAGCATTCTTGAGAGCTGCGCCGGCCTTGAAGGTCGGAACTTTTGAAGCGGCGATTTCACAAGCTTCACCGGTCTTGGGGTTGTGACCAACTCTTGCGGCTCTTTCCTTAACTTCAAAGGTACCAAAGCCAATGAGCTGAACCTTCTCGCCCTTAACAAGAGCATCTTCAACTGCGCCGAAAACAGCGGCAACTGCCTTTTCTGCATCCTTTTTTGAGATTTCAGCTTTTGCTGCAACAGCAGCAACAAATTCAGTTTTATTCATTGTGAATCCTCCAAAAATATATTTTCCATAAGTCCGCAATGCTGATAACAATACGTCTTAATTGGATTTGATAATTTGCTTTGCTTCATTCCAAAGCTTGTCCAGCTCCTCAATGGGAGTTTCTTTCATATTAATTTTTCGCTCAGCCGCAAGTTTTTCAACAATGAGATACCTTTTCAAAAACTTATTGCTTGCCTTTGTCAGGGCTTCCTCGCTGTCAACACCGAGAAAACGGGAAACATTGACAGCAGAAAAAAGCACATCACCGAACTCGTCTTCAATATCGTCAGCCTGATTTGAGCGATAAGCTTCCTCAAGTTCGCAAATCTCGCTTCTGAGTGCCTCAAAAGCACCGTCAGCCTTGTCCCAGTCAAAACCGGCCTTGCGTGCCTTGGACTGAAGCTTCTGCGCCCTCATGAGAGCCGGAAGCTCAAGCGGAACGGCCTGCATTGAGTCACCCTGGGTTTTTTGACCCTTGGATTTACGCTTGATATCATCCCACTTGACAAGAACCTCCTGCGGAGTGTCCGCACTGTCTGAAGAGAAAACATGGGGATGGCGTTCGATGAGCTTTTTGCAAATTCCGTCGCAGACATCATCTATATTGAATGTTCCCTCCTCACGCTCCATTTCAGCGTGAAAAACAACCTGAAGAAGGACATCACCCAGCTCTTCGCACAGCAGAGTTTTATCATCCTTATTGATTGCCTCAATAACCTCATAGGTTTCCTCAATCAAAGACTTTTTGATGCTTTCATGGGTCTGTTCCCTGTCCCACGGGCAACCGCCCGGCGCACGAAGAACTTTCATGATTCCGCAAAGGTCATTGAAGTCATATCGGGATTTGAAGTTGAAATTATCCATTATAAATACCTCAGTGAATGTGGCAACCAAAAGGCTGAAAAAGCATTAGTTATTTAAGGTTGTCTGCGTTATTTTACCCTAATAATCCAAATTTTTCAAGTGCTTTTGCAATTTTTTCACCTTTTGGCAACATTTCAACATCATCACGGGCAATTCCCTTGATAAAAAGGAGTGTTGCTGCATAAAATGCGCCGCCGGCACAGATTGCCAAAACGGTTGAAATTTTTCCGTTGAGCATCAGCTTTTCTGCAAGGAGAGTATGGCTGAAAAGCGCAACAATTCCGCAGACGGTTGCGGCAATGAGAGGTTTGATGAACACTGACAAATAGTTAATTCTGACTTTTGTGACTTTGACGAGGGCAAAAAAGTTTATGGAAAGCATAACAACATAGCAAATCATTGTGCTCCATACTGCTCCGTTAATATTGATTTTCGGATTTCCGATAAGGATAAAGTTGAGAAGAATTTTCACAATCGAACCGATTGCAACAGACTTGAGCGGAATATCCATTCTTCCGACTGCCTGGAGCATATTTGTTACGGGAGACGCAACAGAGAACATGAAAATCCCGAATCCATAGACACAAAGCATCGGAGCCGCAATAGGAATCATGTGCGACTGATTTCTGTACAGAAGCTGCATGATGGGTTCGGCAAGTGCGGCAATTCCAAGACCGGCAGGGAGCGCAACCATCATTGAAACACGAAGGGTTGACTCAACGGTTTTCGTGATTTCACGGCGATCCTTTGCCGTCCATGCCGTTGCAAGCATCGGGATTGCGCTGATTCCGAGCGTCATCACAATTGTCGGAACAAGATTCTTGATGTTGAGCACCGAAGCGTGAGTTCCGTAAAGATAATCGCCAACCTTTTCATCAACCGTTCCGGCTGCCAAAAGCGAATAGGAATACATATTCTTTATCACATCGCCCCCGACTTCCATTGCATGGGCAAGACGGGTTCTTATCATGGTGTCATCAATAATGTTGCTGACATTGACAATGAGCGAACTGAGTGCCACCGGAGCAGCAATTTTGATAATCTGATTTCTGAGCACCTTATCGCTCTTCGGCGGAGGAGAATTGACAAGCTCTGCACGGGTGAAGCCGAAGCCTTTCCTTTTGTAATGAATCCAGAGATACAAAAGTCCGAATACCGAGCCGAGAGTAACACCCAGAATTGCAACGGCTGAAGCGTAAGGATACATTGCACTGAGCATCTCCTGCTCGTTATGAACAGTTACGCCCAGAACCGTTGCAACACCGTTGACATTGTTGTTTGCATAGTTGCTTTTGCATCTTGCAACAAAAATCCATGTTGCAACAAGACCAAAGCCGAGCTTTACAACCGCCTCAACAACCTGCGAAACACCGGTGGGAGTCATGTTCTTGAGCCCCTCGTAATATCCCCGGAAAGAGGACATCATGCAGCAGAAAACGATGCACGGCGCGATTGCAAGCATACTTATGTAATTTTCAGGTGAATTGACCATTCTTGAATACGGAACGGCAACGGCAGCAAGCAAAAGCGTTCCAAAAATTCCAACAAGGAAGAACAGTTTCCTTGAAACATTGAAAAGCCGCCTTGCGTCCCTCACTCTTCCAAGCTCAATGTTCTGGGAAACAAGCTTTGAAACCGCAATGGGAAGTCCTGCCATTGAGATTGAGTAAAGAGGCGTATAAACGGCGTAAGCACCTGTGAAATACGCATAGCCCTCAACACCGAGAAGATAGTCCGTCAGCGGTATCTTATAAAGTGCGCTGATGAGCTTGACAATTACGGTTGCGATTGCAAGCACACCGGCGCCCGTAAGAAGCGATTGTTTTTTTCTCTCAGCCAAAATCAATTTCCTCCTGTCCAACAAATTCACGAAGCAGCGAACTTTCAGGCATCATACTCCCCTCAAGGGGAACAAACTGCGAAAGCCTTTCGCAAAGGCTCTGCGCCGTAACAAAAAAGGGACTGTCCTTTCCGATATGCGCAAGAAGCGAAAGCGCCGTCCTTTTCAAAACGCACAATTCATAGCTGTGGAACGAGTCTATCCTGATATCAGCAAGATGACTGAACGGAAAAAGATATCTGTCCTCGCCCTTTCTCACACCGTTCCAAAGATAAAATGTGAAATCAACATCAGAATTTCTGAAAAGATAATCACGCACCATGCGGCGGACAAAGCGGATATCACGCTTTGTCAGAAAGACCTTGTCGCCGTTCATTACCCTTGAGGAAACACTGACATAAAGCTTTGTCAGCCGGCTTTCCTGCAGCGAATCGGTAATCCTCGGATTGAGCGCATGAAGCCCCTCAACAATCACAATTTCATCGTTCTCAAGGGTGAAATGCACCGGCTCCTTTTCGCGCATACGGGTCATGAACGAAAAACGGGGAAGCAGACATTCTCCCTTTTCGGTGATATCGGAAAGGCATTGGGTTATCCGGTCAATGTCAAGCGACTCTATTGTTTCAAAATCCGGGGTTCCGTCCTCAAAATAAAGCTTTTCGGTCTGATCACGGTAAAAATCGTCGAGCGAAATCACCTTTGCTCCCCTGCCGTTTTTTTGTATATCCTTTGAAAGCAACGAGGCAGTTGTCGTTTTTCCGGAGGAGCTGGGGCCGGCAAGCATTATGAGCCGGTTTCCGGGGAGAGCACTCACCTTTTTTGCAACACATTCAACCTGACGGCTGAAGCTTTCCTCGCTCATTTCGACAAGCTTCCGTGGCGAAAGGCTTGCCATTTCATTGATTGATGAGAGACTGTTTAATTGAGTTATTACGCTCACCTCTTTAATAAAGCACGAAATAAATGTTTTGTGTTGTCCGGCTGAAAATTCAGTCAGTTCTTGTTTTTATAAAACTCTGCAACATACTTTTTTCGGTCCAGAATTTCATCGAAGCGGTCTATATATTCATACGGATATTTGAAGTTAAAAATTCGTTCAATATTGCCTGATTCGGGAGAACGCAGCTTTGTTACCGCACCTGCACCGCAGGCAAGAACGGTGTGACATTCCTCCATCATATAGACATTATACCGGCATTCAAAACCTTTTTTTGCCCATCCGACATTTTCAAGATTTCCGAGGCACTTGCTTTGTCTGTACATATAATATGGCTCATAGCCCTCATCAATCAATGTTTCAAAGGCAAAGGAGAGCATTTTCTGCGCCTCGGCGGCACTTCCCTTTTCCTTTTCCTCGGTAACAAGCGTTGACGAGCGTTTGAGCGCAAGGGTATGAACGGTGACATTCTCCGGCTCAAAGGAAAGTGTTTTCAAAAGAGTATTCCGGAAGCTTTCAAAAGTATCGGTCGGAAGACCGGCAATCAGATCCATGTTGATATTCTTAAAGCCATGCCCCCTTGCCGTCAGCATTGCCTTTTCGGTCATTGCCGAAGTATGACGGCGGCCGATTGCTTCAAGAACGCTGTCGGAAAAGGTCTGCGGATTGATGCTGATTCTTTTTGCGCCGCAGTTTCTGATAACCTCAAGCTTTTCATCATCAACACTGTCCGGTCGTCCCGCTTCAATAGTATATTCGCAGTTTTCGGTAATATTAAAATTATCCGACACGCAATCGGTCAGTTTTTTAAGAAGTGCGGCCGAAAGCGCAGTCGGAGTTCCCCCGCCAAAATATACGCTTTCAAGCTTCAATGACAATTCCTTTGCAATTCTTCCGGTTTGTTCAATCTCCCTGCAAAGCAGTTTGACATAGGGTTCCATAAGCTTTTTTGCGCTCTCATTGGAGTGGGAAACAAACGAACAATAACTGCATCTTGTCGGGCAAAAGGGAATTGAAATGTAAAGACTGAAAGAGTTATCCGCACTCTTTTCAATAATCGGTTGCTCTTTTTTTGAAACAAAAAGGGCAAGCTTCGTTTTTTCCTCGCTGACAAAAAGCTCGTTTATGAAATAGTCACACGCCTTTTCCTCACCCAATCTTACGCAAAGATTCGTCATCAGCTTTGCCGGTCTGACTCCGGTGAGAATGCCCCAAGGCGGAGTGTATCCCGTTGACTTTTTGAGCAGGTTGAAAAGCAGCTGCGCAAGCTTCCTTTCAAAATAGCTGTCCTCGGTATCATCAAAACGCTTTTCAGAAAGGGGAAATACCTTTTCCTCCTCCAACTGCATATCAAGGGACACTTTGACAAAAATCAAAGCACCAAAATCGGTTTTTTCAAGCTTTGTTTCAATGAATCGGGAACTTTCAGCGTTTTCGCTGACCGTTTCAATCTTTTCGTTCGGGAAGAAAACACGGACAAGATTCTCCGTCTCATAATGATAGGTATGGTTCTTGATAATAAGCTTCATTTTCTGTCCCTTAAAAATATATTATACTTTCTTTCATGGTCAAGCGTTGTGAGCATATTATGACCGGGATAAACCTTCCTGTCTCCCTCAAGCTCGGCAAGGCGTTTCAAGCTTTTGGCAATTTCCCTCGGACTTCCGGTTTTGAAATCTGTTCTGCCCACCGAATTGAAAAAAAGCGTATCTCCGCTGAAAATTTTGTCCTCAATGAGATAGCACACGCTGCCCTCGGTATGTCCGGGAGTGTGCATCACTTCGATTCTGCCGTCCGCAAACGGAAGAGTGTCGCCGTCTTTAACAAGAATGTCTGCCTTTTTCGGAAGTTTTGCACCGGAACCGAAGTTTGAAATCAGCGATTTTTCCTCATCAACAAAGCAATCGGCGTCCTTTTCATGAACAACAATTTTTCCGCCGTAATGCTCCTGAACTTCCGCAACACCCATAATGTGATCAAAATGACCGTGGGTGAGAAGAATATAGCACAGCTCTCCTTCTTTCACATCTTTCATGAGCCTTTTGAGCAAAGGGTCGTTTTCACCGGGATCAACAATAAAGCGAAAATTTGTTTCAGTGTCGGTTGCAAGATAGCAGTTTGTTCCCATATATCCGATAGGATATCCTTCAACCTTGAGCTTCATTCATTCACCGCCTTTTTTGTCCAGATATCTGTGTCCATAACAATTGTAACCGGGCCGTCATTGCAAAGCTCAACAGCCATATCGGCGCCGAATACGCCGTACTGAACATTGTTGACACCGTACTTTCTGA
>JAEDHZ010000056.1 GCA_016292705.1 Clostridiaceae bacterium | reverse complement strand
AACTTCGCCGGGAAATTCAAGCGGTTGTCGGGCAATTTAATTCCGGGAGGGATGAGGGCAATGAAGTATCAGGCGCTTAAACGGTTTCTCGATTTTGTTATTTCGTTGTTGGCTCTTTGCATTTTGAGCCCGCTGCTCGCTGTTGTTTCGCTTGCAGTAAAGCTTGACTCAAAAGGTTCCGTGGTGTTTCGGCAAAATAGGGTAGGTAAGGATAAAACTTACTTTGAAATGCTGAAATTTAGAACAATGAGGACGGATACTCCAAAGGATATGCCGACTCACCTGCTGAAAAATCCCGATGCTTATATCACAAAGGTCGGTGCATTCCTGCGCAAAACGAGCCTTGATGAGTTGCCGCAACTTATAAATATAATTAAGGGTGAAATGTCAATTGTCGGTCCCCGTCCTGCTCTTTGGAATCAGTTTGACCTCATTTCCGAAAGAGACAAGCTAAAAGCGAACGATGTTCGTCCGGGACTGACCGGCTGGGCGCAGGTCAACGGAAGAGATTCGCTTGAAATATCCGAAAAGGCAAGGCTTGACGGCGAATATGTTGAGAACATGAGCCTTGTGCTTGATATAAGGTGCATTTTGAAAACAGCACTCGGCGTTCTCAGAAGCGACGGAGTTATTGAGGGCGGAACGGGAGCAATGAATTTGGAAAGAGAGAACGCAAAATGAGAATTCTCTTCCTGGTAAACCATGAGGTAACGCTCTACTATTTCAGAACAGAGCTTCTTGAGGCTCTTGTTCGTGAGGGACATGAAGTTTTCCTTTCAATGCCAAAAGCGGAGCACGCCGGATTTTTTGAAAAGCTCGGTTGTCGGATTCTGGACACTCCGATAACTCAATACGGAATGAACCCTATCAGGGAAATGAAGCTCATAAAAGAATACAATGAGATGATAAAAGAGAATTCTCCTGACATCATTCTGACATACACAATAAAGCCTGCGCTTTACGGCGGAATTGCCGCTGCCTCAACGGGTATTCCGTACATTTCTACGATTACGGGTCTTGGCGCAGCGTTTGAAAAGGGAAAGCTTTTTTCACTTTTAATCTCTTTTTGGTATCGCTTTTCAACAAGAAAAATTTCCTGTATGTTCTTCCAGAACAAGGAGCACTCAAAAAAGTTTGATCAGCTGAAAATTGCTGTCGGAAAGCACAGAATTGTTCCGGGCTCGGGCGTCAATCTTGAAAAGCACAGCTTTGAACAGTACCCGCAGGAGAGCGGAACACACCTGCTTTTCATCGGGCGGATGATGAGAGATAAAGGGATTTTTGAGCTTTGCGAGGCGGTTGAAAATCTTGCACAAAAATATGACATAACACTTGACATCATCGGCTGGTGCGAGGACGATTGCAAAGAGCTCAAAGAATCCTTCCAAAAAGACGGTGCAATACATTATCTCGGTTGGCAGGAGGATGTCCGTCCCTTTGTCAGGCGGAGCCATGCGGTTGTTCTGCCGTCATATCACGAGGGAATGGCAAACGGCCTGCTTGAGGCTCAGGCTGGCGGAAGACCTGTTCTTGCAAGCAATATTCCCGGTTGTATTGAAACCTTTGATGAGGGCGTGACAGGCTTCGGCTTTGAAGCAAGGAATGAAAAAAGCCTTGAAAACGCAATTGAAAAGTTCTGTCTGCTCAGCAATGCGCAGCGAGCCGAAATGGGCGCAGCCGCAAGAAAAAAAGTTGAAAAGGAATTTGACCGAAAAACGGTCGTCAATGAATATTTAAACGCAATACATGAATTTTGGGGTATGCGCAAATGAACAGACTTTATGAAAGAATTGTTGAAAGGAAAGAAAAGATTTCTCTTGTCGGGCTCGGCTATGTCGGAATGCCGATTGCAGTTGCTTTTGCAAAAAGAGCTGATGTAATCGGCTTTGATCTCAACCGTGAAAAGGTTGAGGTTTATAAAAGCGGGGTTGACCCGACGAATGAGGTCGGCAATGATTTGATTAAGGCAACTACGGTTGAGTTCACCTCTGACGAAGCAAGGCTTAAAGAAGCAAGGTTTCACATTGTTGCCGTTCCCACGCCGGTCAATGCTGACCATACTCCCGACCTTCGTTCGGTTGAGTCGGCGAGCGAAATTGTCGGCAGGAATCTCACAAAGGGCAGCATTGTTGTTTATGAATCAACGGTATATCCCGGAGTAACGGAGGATATCTGCGTTCCGATACTTGAAAAGCAGTCCGGCCTTGTGTGCGGAAAGGACTTTAAGGTTGGCTACAGCCCCGAAAGAATCAATCCGGGCGACAAGGTTCACCGCCTTGAAACGGTTGTCAAAATCGTTTCCGGAATGGATGAGGAAACGCTTGAAACCGTTGCAAAGGTTTATTCGCTTGTTGCTCTTGCCGGTGTTTATAAAGCAGAAAGCATCAAGGTTGCGGAAGCGGCAAAGGTTATTGAAAACAGTCAGCGTGATATTAACATCGCTTTCATGAACGAGCTTTCAATAATTTTCCATAAGCTGGGAATCGACACAAAGGCGGTTCTTGAGGCTGCAGGAACAAAGTGGAATTTTTTGAGGTTTGCGCCGGGTCTTGTCGGCGGACACTGCATCGGTGTTGATCCCTATTACCTCACCTATAAAGCCGAGGAAATCGGCTACCACAGTCAGATTATCCTTTCAGGAAGAAGAATCAACGATTCAATGGGACAGTATGTGACAGAATCGCTCATAAAGCTTATGGCGAAAAACGGTATTCAGATAAGCGGCGCAAAGGTTGCCGTTCTTGGGTTGACATTTAAGGAAAACTGTCCTGACACAAGGAATTCAAAGGTTGTTGACATTATCAGAGAACTTCGTGAATACGGAATTGAACCCATAGTCTGCGATGATGTTGCCGATAAGGACGGCGCAAGGCATGAATACGGACTTGAACTTACGGCGCTGAAAGATGTCAAAGACTGCGACGCCGTCATTCTTGCCGTTGCTCACGATGAATTCAAAGCGCTTTCAAAGGAGTTTTTCGATTCCCTTTATAAAAATGAGACAAAGATCCTGATTGATGTTAAAGGGATTCTTGACAATAAAACCTTTGAAGACGCCGGATATAAATATTGGAGACTTTGATATGGGGTATTCTGAACTTAAATTTCCGAAAAACACGGTTTTTCTTGTAACCGGCGGCGCAGGTTTTATCGGCTCAAATCTATGCGAGGCAATTCTGAAACTCGGTTGCCGTGTTCGCAGTCTTGATAACCTTTCAACAGGAAAGCAGGAAAATGTTGACCTCTTTGCGGATAACCCGTACTATACCTTTATCAAAGGCGATATCACTGACTTTGAAACCTGCATGAAAGCTTGCGAGGGTGTGGACTATGTTCTCAACCAGGCGGCATGGGGGAGCGTTCCGCGCAGCATTGAAATGCCGCTATTCTATGAACAGGTAAACATAAAAGGAACACTTAATATGATGGAGGCCGCAAGGCACAACGGAGTAAAACGCTTTGTTTATGCGTCAAGCTCATCTGTCTATGGGGATGAACCTGCGCTTCCGAAAACAGAAGGCAGGGAGGGCAATCTCCTTTCGCCCTATGCGCTGACAAAGTATGTCTGCGAGCTTTACGGAAAACAGTATACAATGCATTACGGCCTTGAAACCGTGGGACTGCGGTATTTCAATGTTTTCGGGAAAAGGCAGGATCCGAACGGAGCTTACGCCGCAGTTATTCCCAGATTTATCAGGCAGCTTCTCTCCGGCGAACGCCCGACAATCAACGGAGACGGAAAACAGAGCCGGGACTTCACATATATAGAAAATGTTGTTGAAGCGAACCTCAAAGCTTGCCTTGCAGGAAAAGAGGCCGCCGGCGAGGTGTTCAATATCGCCTACGGCGGACGGGAGTATCTCATTGATATTTACCACGGACTCACAAAGGCGCTCTGCGTGGACATTGAACCGGTTTTCGGACCGGAAAGAGCCGGTGATATAAAGCATTCAAACGCTGATATTTCAAAGGCAAAAGCACTTCTCGGCTATGACCCGTCATATAGCTTTGAGAGCGGAATAAAGCTTGCGATTGAATGGTACAAGGAGAACCTTTGAAGGGAGTATGTATGAAAACGGTGGGTTTTGTCATAAGCCGCAAGGAAAACGAAAAAAGACGGGCACTGTGCCTTGAGGATATTGAAAAGGTACGGCACAAGGATATGCTGTTTTTTGAAAAAGGATATTTTGACGACTTCGGAATTTCTGATGTTGAAATTGAGTCTCATGGCTGCAAAACGCTATCGAGAGAAGAAGTCCTGAAAATGGATATTATATGCGACCCGAAAGTCGGAGATGCGCAATACCTTGAAGGCCTCAGAAATCAGACTGTTTTCGGCTGGACGCATGCCGTGCGTAACCGTGACATTACGGACAAGCTTGTTTCCGGCTCGCTCACATCATACGCATGGGAGGATATGTTTGAAAAAGGACGCCATATCTTTTACCGTAACAATGAAATTGCCGGTGAGGTTGCCGTTCTTCACGCTTTCCGGTATTTTGGAAAGATGCCGTATGAAACAAAGGTTGCCCTGCTCGGTTGCGGAAATGTCGGAACCGGTGTGTTGAAGATTCTGACTTTGCTCGGTGCAGATGTAACAGTATACTCAAGGAAACAGGAAGAGCTGTTCAAACAGGAGTTGAACCGGTATGATGTTGTTGTCAATGCTGTGCTCTGGGATACCCGCCGAAGAGACCACATTATTACAAAAAAAGATCTCTTGCGGATGAAAAAAGGCAGCATGATTATTGACATCAGCTGCGATAAAAACGGAGCTGTTGAAAGTTCTGTTCCAACAACGCTTGATGATCCCGTTTATTATGAAAGCGGTGTCTTGCATTATGTTGTTGACCATACACCCACAATTGTTTATAAAACTGTAACGCACGAGATTTCAGAACAGGTTGTTCGGTTTCTCGATTTGCTCATTGAGGGCAGGGAAGACGATGTTTTGAAAAACGCAAAGAATATTGACTGCGGAAAAATAATTGATAAAAGGATTATCGAGTTTCAAAACAGGTAATCAGACTGTAGGTGGCAGTATGGATTTGATGAAGATATATAACAAAAGCCCTGTTTTTTTTCAGAACATTTTCACAACAATCATGGGTATTCAGAATCGTCGTGAGCGTTATTCTTCAGACTACCGTGAAGCACTTGAGGAATACAGAACCGCAGTTTATAAAACAAAAGAGGAAGCAAAAAGAAAACAATCTGATCTTTTGCAAGAGCTGATAAAATTTGCGTTTGAAAACAGTGCGTTTTATCGGGAATTTTATAAAGGCATTGACCTTGACAAAATCAAAACTGTTGACGATTTGAAGCTGCTGCCGGTTCTTGAAAAGGAAACTGTAAGGCAGAATATCGAAAGAATGTATACTGTTTCCTGCAAGGACGGTATAACCTCCAATACAAGCGGAACCACGGGCAAATCCATGAGTTTTATTTATACGAAGCGTGATTTTCAAAGGAGAATGGCATATCTTGATTTTTTCAAAGAAAAGCACGGCTTTGAAAATCTGTCGATGAAAAAAGCCTCATTCAATTCCTCAAAGATTGTTCCGCCGGGGCAGAAGAAAAAAGTCTTTTGGCGTGACAATCTTGCAATGAAGCAAAGAATCTATTCCGGTTACCATTGTCAGCCTGAGAACGCAAAGTATTATGTTGAAAACCTTAACAAGTTTAAACCTGAGTCACTTGACGGATATCCGTCATCGCTCTATGTGCTTGCACGATATATCAACGATAACGGCATTACGCTTGATTTCAAGCCAAAAGCGATTTTTCCGACAGCGGAAACACTTCTCCCGCATTATAAATCAGAAATTGAAAAGGCATTCAACTGTAAGGTTTTTGATCAATACGCATCAAGTGAGGGTGCGCCGTTTGTTGTTGAATGTGAGTGCGGAAAGCTTCATTTTTGCCTGGACAGCGGAGTCATTGAAACTGACGAAAACGGAGAAATGATAGTCACCTGCTTTGAAACTCACGGAACTCCGCTCATCAGATACAAAATCGGTGACAGGCTGATTTTTGCCGAAGAAGCTGAAAAATGCGACTGCAAAAGCGTTTTCCCGATTGTTGAAAGGATTGAAGGGCGCAGCTTAGATTTCATTGAATCAAAGTCAAACGGACGCTTCACCTCAATATATCTTTCACTTGTCAGCGCAGATTTTTCAAACAGCATAAAATCAATGCAATTTGTTCAGAACGCTGCGGACAAGGTTGAAATATATATCTGTGCTGATGAAAGATATCAAGCTGATTCAATGGACAGGATAATCATTGATAAGCTCAGGTATTCATTGGGAGAAGACATGGTTTTTGAAATTCACCGTGTTTCAAAAATTCCGAAAGATCCGAGTGGAAAATACCGACTGGTGATAAACAACTACTCACAAAAGGGGTGAAACTATGCTCAGTGAACAGCTCAAAAAAAGCTATCGCAGAATTATTGAAAAAGCCGAACGACGACCCGGAAGGATGAGGCTGGTTAAAACCAGGATTGCCGAAAACCTTGCTATAGCTCGAAAAAGAAAATTCTATAAAGCGGTGGCATGGAGCGAAGAACAGCAAAAAGAGTTTGATTCTTTTTGGCTTTCGGTATACGGGAAGAAAATACCTTCAAAATGGAATCAGCTTTATGAGTCCTTTAACGGTGTGTTCAGAGCGGACTATATCCCCGAAAAGCTTTATTCACTTGAAATTGAGCCTGCGCTTAATGACTTCGTTTATGCCCATGTGTTAGAAGATAAGGCTGTTCTTGAGTTGCTTTGCCGCGATTGCGGTGTCAGGGTTCCCGAAACGGTCTGTGTTCTGAGTGGCGGAAGATTCTATGATAAAGACCGCTTTCCGGTATCGCAGGAAAGGGCAATTGAGCTTTTGTCAGAAGCTGACGATGTGGTTTTAAAGCCGTCGGTGGGCGGAAGCTCCGGTTTCGGAATAAGTTTTTTTGAAAACTTTTCCTTGCTCACTCAGGAGGAAAAAAAGAATGTGATTAAAAACGCCGGTGATGAATTCATTGCGCAAAAAAGACTGAAGACTGCTTGTGAATATTCGGTCTTTAACCCGTCCTCAGCAAATACCGTGCGGGTTATCACCTGTATGCTCGGCGAAAGAATAATCCATGCTCCTCTTGTGCTCAGAATGGGGCGAAGCGGAAAAAATGTTGATAATATTCATTCCGGCGGGCTTGCTGTCGGTGTGCGTGACAACGGAACGCTGCTCAGGGAAGCATTTGAGCTGAATTACGGAGATAAAAAGGCCGTTTTTCTGAAACATCCGGACAGCGGTGTGGTTTTTGACGGATACAAATTGCCTGCGATCAGTGCAATTATTGAAGCTTCCGAAAGGCTTCACGGAAGATTTCCTCATATCGGTATCATTTCGTGGGATTTTACAATTGATGAAAACATGAATGTTGTTCTCATAGAAGCGAACATCAGAGGTCAAAGTATATGGTTTCCGCAAATACTTCACGGAAAAGGAGCCTTCGGAGAAAACACAAAGTCAGTTTTAGATGAAGTTAAAAAGCGGAGGAGAAAATGAGCGAACCTGTCAGAATTTTATGCGTTTTCGGAAAGCTTGACTGCGGCGGAGCCGAAACAATGTGTATGAACCTTTATCGAAAAATTAACAAAGACCGTGTGCAGTTTGACTTTGTGAAACATTCAGCCGAAAAGGGCGCTTATGAGGACGAAATAACGCAGCTCGGCGGAAGAATTTTTGAAGCGCCTAAGTTCAGGTTCTCAAACTTTTTTCCCTATATAAGCTGGTGGAAAAACCATCTTGAAGCTCACCCTGAGCATAAGGTGGTTCACGGCCATTTTTTCACGATATCAAAGGTTTATTTCAAGGTTGCAAAAAAGATGGGCAGAGTTACTGTGGGGCACTGCCATTCTGCAAATTTTCAGAGCAGTCTCAGAGCATCGCTCAGAAGACTGGCATATAAAAGAACGGAAAACTATTGTGATTTTTGTCTTGCTTGTTCCGGGCAGAGCGGAAAGTTCTTTTTCCCTCACCGCGAGGTTACTGTTGTAAAAAACGGTATTGATGCGGACAGATTCAGCTTTTGTGAAGAATCAAGAAATCGGGTGAGGAAAGAATTAGGGATTGAAAAAAGTTTTGTCGTCGGTGTTGTCGGAAGCATCAACGAAGTTAAAAATCCGTTTGAAACGCTTGAAATCTTCAAGGCAGTTTTGAAAAGGGAACCGGATGCTCAACTGCTTTGGGTTGGAACGGGACCGCTTGAAGAAAAAGTGAAGGAAAAAGTCAGAAAAAGCGGAATTTCGGACAATGTGATTTTCACCGGAACAAGGTCTGATGTCAATCTGTTGCTTCAGGCAATGGACTGCTATATTATGCCGTCGCTGATGGAGGGACTTCCCGTGGCTCTGATTGAAGCTCAGGCGGCGTCGCTTTTGTGCTTTTGCAGCGATGTCATCACAACCGAAGCTGATATTACCGGCCTTTGCAGCTTTCTGCCGCTCGGCAACCGTGAGCTTTGGGCAGAAAAAATTCTGAACTCAAAAAGGCATGAAAGGAAAAACGAAGCGGAAAAGATTATTCTTTCCGGATTCGATGCTTCGGCAAATGCAGCCTGGTTTGAAAAGTTTTATCTCGAGGAGTGCCTGAAAAAATGACAGAAAAGCTGACAATTTTTACTCCGACATTCAATCGTGCACATACATTGCCCAGAGCTTTTGAAGCACTCAAAAAGCAGAGCGACAAGCGTTTCGTCTGGCTGATTGTTGATGACGGCTCAACCGATAACACAAAAGAGGTTGTTGAAGGCTTTCAGAAAGAGCT
>JAEDHZ010000055.1 GCA_016292705.1 Clostridiaceae bacterium | reverse complement strand
CTGTACTCTTTCTGTCAGGCACAGCATCCGGAAGGGAACAAAAGATAATATCAAAGAGCGGCTTCGCAATGGCTTTGCAAGTGTAAAATTTGCAAAGCTCGGTCACATGACAAGCATTGCACTATCGGACGAATCGCCCTTTGCGATCTCCACTCACTTTATCGGTCGGAATGCGGTGGTTATGTTCGACACAAAGGTCAAAAGCGGATTTTATTCAACCGAGGAAACAATTGTTAAGGCATACCACCTTTCGGTGGCAAAGAGGGAGGCATCCCGACCTTTGTTAAACCGGGTTTTCAACAGTGCTTTTGACATGAAGAACTTTACCGAACCGCTTCTGTCGGGAAATGAGCAGGTTGTTTTTAAAAACCATTTGCCTGTCCGTTACTTCATGCAGGAAGATATCCTTGACAATATGTTGAAGTCCGACCTTGACAGGCGTGAGGTTCTTTTCAGTTCTTTCTGGAATCATGCGAGCTTTTGTCGGTCGCTCAGCATTCCGTCTGCTTTTACACAGTGTAGTATCCGCCGTTTTCTTGAAGACGGAAAAGTCTATGAAGCACCCGACGCTTTGTTCAACAGAGTAAGTATCGCTGACCGCAAAAGGATTCTCACCGAAATCAGAGATAAGCTTTTGAGTGAGGACAGCAATTTTTTTG
Source organism: Clostridiaceae bacterium (assembly GCA_016292705.1). Taxonomy (GTDB): domain Bacteria; phylum Bacillota; class Clostridia; order Oscillospirales; family Acutalibacteraceae; genus UBA6857. The sequence goes on along the minus strand of JAEDHZ010000055.1, from coordinate 8,153 downwards.
TTATCCGTGACGCAAGCTTTTATATTTCCGAGATAATTACCGTTATCTGTACTGCCAGCGGTGCATCGATGTTTTATATCCTTGATAAGCCGGGTTGCGACTTCCTCGGAACAGGACATTTTACTGTTTTCGGTGAGGAATTTTCAGACTTGCTCGGGGATTTTTATGATTATCTTTTTGTTAAAGGATTCTTTCTTTCAAAAGAAGAAGTAAAAAGCGAATTTGACAAGGCTATTGCTCAATGTGAATGAAAACCGCCAACAGGGTTCTGCTGTTTTGCGCAGGCTCTGTTGACTTTTTGTTCCGGCGGGTTATAATATATAGGCACATAATTTTCTTCACCGTACGGGAGGTACCTGATGAATTTACTGCACATGAAATATGCAACCGTTATTGCGGAAACCAACTCAATCAACAAGGCCGCTGAACTGCTTTATGTCGGTCAGCCGACGCTCAGCCGCGCTGTTAAGGAGCTTGAAACAAACCTTGGTGTAACCATTTTTGAGCGCAGCGCAAAGGGTATGTTCCTCACACCGGACGGTGAAACTTTTATCCGATACGCAAAAACAGTTCTGAATCAGGTTGACGCCATTGAGGATATGTTCCGCAAGGGGCGTGTGCGCAAAACACGGTTTTCCGTTTCCGTACCCCGTGCAAGCTATATTTCCGAAGCCTTTGCCGCTTTTTCAAAGCTCATTGAAAAAAACACTCAGGCGGAAATCTTTTATAAGGAAACGAACTCCATGCGTACCCTTCGCAATGTTTTGCAGGAAAATTATAAGCTCGGAATTGTCCGCTATGCCGAAAACTATGACAAGTATTACAAGGCAATGATGGAGGAAAAGGGGCTTGAAAATGAGCTGATAACAAGGTTCCGCTATGTTCTTCTGATGAGCACTGAAAGTCCGCTTGCAAAAAAGGAACACATAACATATAACGACCTGAAGGACAAAATTGAAATCGCCCACGCCGATCCCTATGTTCCGTCGCTTCCGTTTGCACAAATCAAGAAAACTGAACTTCCGGATAACTCTGACCGGCGCATTTTTGTTTTTGAACGGGCAAGCCAATTTGAACTGCTTAATCAGAACCCGGACACCTTCATGTGGGTTTCCTCAATTCCGCAAAGCCTTCTTGAAAGATACGGACTTACACAGCGAGAGTGCGAGGAAAATCATAAGATTTATAAAGATGTTCTCATCTATCACAAGGATTATACTTTGAGCAAGCTTGACAACCTTTTCATTGAACAGCTCATCAGAGCAAAAAGGGAAGTAATAGATGGCAACAAGGATATGGTGATTTAGCACAAAATTGTGCAATGAACCATTGCAACTGTCACACCTTGTCCGGGGCTACAGCAAGGATTCAATGTGATTTCAGATTTAATATTTGTGGCCGGAGAGGTTATGGTAATTGACATGAAATGGTTCATTGCTTCGGACATTCACGGTAGCGCATACTACTGCAAAATGATGCTTGAAAAATATATGGAAGAAAAAGCAGACCGTCTTCTGCTTCTTGGCGACATTCTTTATCACGGGCCTCGAAACGATCTGCCGAAAAACTATGCGCCGAAAGAGGTTATCGCAATGCTCAGCGAACTGAAAAATGAGGTGCTCTGCGTCCGCGGAAATTGCGACTGCGAGGTTGACCAGATGGTTCTGCCATTTCCCGTTCTTGCAGATTACACCGTGCTTGACATGGGCAAAAGACTCGTTTTTGCAACACACGGACATCTTTTCAGTGCTGACCGTCCACTGCCGATGAAAAGCGGTGATATTCTTCTTTCCGGCCATACCCATGTTCCTCTCTGCTCTGAAAGCGACGGACTCACCTTTCTCAATCCCGGGTCGGTTTCAATTCCGAAAGAGGGCAGTGCTCATAGCTACATGACGCTCGAAGACGGTGTTTTCCTTTGGAAAGATCTTGAAAACGGAAAAACATATAATGAATATAAATCGGTCTGATATAAAAATACCGGAACAGATGGTTTTTTGTCCGTCTGTGCCGGTATTTTTTACTGTGTAACAAATGATCAAAATAAGTGTTTATTTTAAAATATTTTGTTTGTTTTTACCTACTGTTTTTATGCTATATATAATTTGACAAGGGGTACATATATATGTGCATAACCCTGATGAAATTCAAGCAATTCCCAAAGTATATATTATTTGATAAAATGTCAACTGACAAAGGTCAAACCGATTAGGTTAAAAAACCGGCGGAACAAGAAAAAATTTCAGGAGGATTTTATTATGGCACGATTCACATTACCCCGTGATCTCTACCACGGAAAAGGCGCTTTGGAGGCTCTCAAAACTTTTGAAGGAAAGCGTGCAATGATTTGCGTCGGCGGCGGCTCAATGAAGCGCTTCGGCTTTTTGGATAAGGCTGTTGATTACCTCAAGGAAGCAGGAATGGAAGTTGAAATTTTTGACGGAATCGAGCCCGATCCCTCCGTTGAAACCGTAATGAGAGGCGCAGATGCAATGCTCAAATTTGAGCCGGACTGGATCATTGCAATGGGCGGCGGCTCACCCATTGACGCTGCAAAGGCAATGTGGATCAAATATGAATATCCGGAAGTAACCTTTGAGGATATGTGCAAGGTTTTCGGACTTCCGAAGCTGCGCAAAAAAGCGCATTTCTGCGCAATTTCCTCAACATCCGGAACCGCAACAGAGGTTACCGCATTCTCAATCATCACCGATTACTCAAAGGGCATTAAATATCCCATTGCTGACTTTGAAATCACACCGGATGTTGCAATTGTAGATCCCGACCTTGCCGAAACAATGCCGAAGAAGCTTGTTGCCCACACCGGCATGGACGCAATGACCCATTCCGTTGAGGCTTTTGTTTCAACAGCAAACTGCGATTATACAGATCCGCTTGCTCTTTATTCAATCAAGATGATTCAGAACGACCTTGTTGATTCCTACAACGGCGACCTTGCAAAGCGTGACAGTATGCACAACGCTCAGTGCCTTGCCGGTATGGCTTTTTCAAACGCACTTCTCGGTATCGTTCACTCAATGGCACATAAGACCGGTGCTGCCTTTGCCGATTACGGAGCACACATTATTCACGGTGCGGCAAACGCAATGTATCTCCCGAAGGTAATCGCTTTCAACGCAAAGGATCCGACCGCAGCAGCCCGTTATGCAATGATTGCCGATTATATGAACCTCGGCGGCGAAACAACCGAGGAAAAGGTTCAGCTTCTCATTTCAGCATTGCGCAAGATGAACGATGACCTCAACATCCCGCACTGCATTAAGAACTACGGCGCAGACAGCTATCCCACAGAGCAGGGCTTCGTTCCTGAAGAAGTTTTCCTTGAAAGACTTCATGACATTGCAGTCAATGCAATCGGCGATGCCTGCACGGGTTCAAATCCCCGTCAGCCTTCTGTTGAGGAGATGGAAAAGCTTCTCAAGTGCTGCTATTATGACACAGAAGTTGACTTCTGATAATTATTTCCTATGAAAATTCTGGCCGGAATCCGGTCAAAACTGCTGCCGCCGATTGTTTTCCGGCGGCAGTTTTGTTTTCAGTTTCAGCAAACACAGCCATGATTATATTACAAAAGGAGACTTGAACGATGTTCAGAATAGTGAAAAAGCAAAGGCTGACCCCGACCGTTACTATGATGGAAATTGAAGCACCCCTTGTTGCAAAAAAAGCTCAGCCGGGTCAATTCATCATTCTGCGCGTTGACAAGGACGGCGAAAGGATTCCTCTCACAATTGCAGGATATAACCGTGAGGAAGAAACGGTAAGAATAATTTTTCAGGTTGTCGGCTCAACAACCGAAATGCTCAACAAAAAGGAAGCCGGCGAATTTATCGAAGACTTTGTCGGCCCTCTCGGCGTTGCAACTGATATCGGAGGGCTCAAAAAGGTCTGCGTTGTCGGCGGCGGAGTCGGTTGTGCCATTGCCCTCCCGATTGCAAAGGAGCTTTCCGCTTCCGGCGCAGAGGTCACAAGTATTATCGGCTTTCGAAGCGGCGAAAATGTTATTCTTGAAGAGGAGTTTGTTAAAAGCTCAAAAAAGCTTGTCCTCATGACCGACGACGGCTCATACGGCCAAAAGGGAAATGTTACTGCTGCGCTCAAAGAACTGCTTGAGGCGGGAAAGAAATTTGACCGCATTATTGCTATCGGTCCGCTTGTGATGATGAAATTCGTTGTTGATGCCGCAAAGCCGTACGGTGTTCCCGTCACTGTTTCAATGAATCCGATTATGATTGACGGAACGGGAATGTGCGGCGGATGCCGTCTCACCCTTGTCCGGAACGGAGAACGCATCACAAAATTTGCCTGCGTTGACGGTCCGGACTTCAACGGATATGAGGTGGATTTTGACGAAGCTATGGCAAGAAGCGGTTTTTACAAAGGCTTTGAAAAAAGAGAACGGGAAAAGAACTGCCGACTTTTGAATGCAAACTGACAGGAGGAATGAAAAATGGCTATTGAACCGAAAAAACATGAAATGCCCACCCAGGAGTCCGCAATCAGGAAAAAGAACTTCAGGGAGGTTGCCCTCGGATATACGGCGGAAGTTGCAAGAGCGGAAGCAAACCGCTGTCTGAACTGCAAAAACAAGCCCTGTATTTCCGGTTGCCCGGTGAACATTGACATTCCGGAGTTTATTGCGCAAATCAAAAAGGGTGATTACGAGGCTGCATACAGCGTCATTTCCGAGTCCTCATCCCTTCCTGCAGTTTGCGGAAGGGTTTGTCCGCAGGAATCGCAGTGCGAAAAGCATTGCACTCTCGGAATCAGATTTGAGCCTGTTGCAATCGGAAGACTTGAACGCTTTGTTGCCGACAGACACAACGAAAAAAGCAACAACGCTCCGGAAAAGCCGAATTCAAACGGAACCCGTGTTGCAATTATCGGTTCGGGACCTGCAGGTCTTGCCTGCGCCGGAGATCTTGCAAAGAGGGGATATCAGGTCACGATATTTGAAGCGCTCCATTCGGCCGGCGGTGTTCTTGTTTACGGAATACCGGAATTCAGACTTCCCAAGTCGATTGTTGAAAAGGAGATTGACACCCTCAAAGCCCTTGGTGTTGAAATCAAAACCGATGTTGTCATCGGAAAAACGCTCACCGTTGACGAGCTTTTTGAAAGCGGATATAAAGCTGTTTTCATAGGCTCGGGAGCAGGACTTCCGAAGTTTATGGGAATAGACGGCGAGGGGTTCAACGGTGTATACTCCGCCAACGAGTTTCTCACTCGTATCAATCTTATGAAAGCCTATGAGCCGGACAGCCGTACGCCGATACGCTGCGGAAAAAAGGTACTTGTTGTCGGCGGCGGAAATGTTGCAATGGACGCCGCACGCTGCGCAAGGAGACTCGGTGCAAAGGTCACAATTGTATACCGGAGAACGGAAAACGAGCTTCCCGCAAGGAAAGAGGAAATTGAACACGCAAAGGAGGAGGGAGTTGAGTTTTTGTTCCTTACTTCCCCGGTTGAAATCCTCGGTGACGAAAGCGGAAATGTTTGCGGAATGGTCTGCCGTGAGATGACTCTCTCCGAGCCTGACGAAAGCGGAAGAGCCCGTCCGATACCTCTTTATGAAAGCGATTTTACCATTGGGGCGGATTGCGTAATAATGGCTCTCGGAACCTCGCCGAATCCTCTCATCAGGAACACCACAGACGGACTTGAAACAAAAAAGTGGGGTGGAATAATCGTTGACGAGGAAACCGGACTTACCTCCCGTGAGGGCGTTTATGCCGGCGGCGACGCTGTGACGGGTTCTGCAACTGTTATTCTTGCGATGGGTGCAGGAAAGCAGGCAGCTGCCGCAATCAACAAAAAGCTCATGAAAAACAGCTGATAAGTACCTTATAAAACTGCACCGCACAACTGTCATTTCCGGCAGCTGTGCGGTGTTTCTGTTATTTCTTTCTCAATACGATTTTGATGAAATTTAGGTATTTACCGCCTCCGGCTTCCATCGTTTTTCGGTCTCCTACGGCGTATTCATTGGTCTGGCGCAACCAGTCCGCCCAGACTTCCTCGTTGGATTCCATCTCGCTTACCTCAAGTACCTCGCAGTTTTCGGCTTTTGAAACGATTGAACGCCAGTATTGAACATCATGCAGATAGTCGAGCTGTTCCTCGTTCCAGGAAAGCAGCAAAACGGACGGAAGATTGTCATGGAGATCCTTTTTCATTCCCGGGACTGTAACATAAATCAGACCTCCGCTTCTGACGAACGGAAGCAGCTTTTCGTCAAGATATTTTTCATCTCTGCCGAAATAGTTATAGCTGTCCGTGCTGACAACTGCGTCAAAAAACTCCTTTTCAAACGGCAGGTCGCAGGCGTCCGCTTTCACGGGGACAATCTGTTCGCTTGTCAATCCCATTGAAGCAAAGAATTTTTCGTTTTCCTCCGGTTCGCTCCAGAGGTCACAGGCATAAACTTTGAAGCCATAATCCTTTGCAAGCATTACAGATGTCAAACCCTGTCCGCTTCCGAGGTCGCAGACTTTCTGACCTTTTTCAATTTTGCAACCGAGCAGGAGTTCCTCCTGAAGCTTCAGCGGATTCGGTCCCATTATCTTTGATTCGAGTTCGGGTGTGTTATATTTTTCGCTAATCGGGTATTTCATTTTATATGCTCCTTTCAAGCTCTTTTTGTTTTTCGTCAAGAATATAGTCAAGAAGTTTCAGCACAGCGTCCTTGTCCTTTGCTGCGTCATAAACCGACATCAGCAAAAACATCGGTGAATAAAACTGCACTGCGTTCTTTTCTGCGTTTTTGATTCCTATGCTGTTGAAAATATCACTGAGATAGTTTATCGGGCCTGCTGAAAGATACTGAGAAAAAAGTGCTTTCATTTCCTCGCTACGATATTGTTCAACAGTCAGCATCTGTCTGAAGCGCAGAGCAAAGCTGTCCTCTGTCCAATAGCGAAACTGTGCTTTTGAGTATCCGCAAAGCTTTGAAAGTGTAACACGGCGGTATTTTTCCCTGTCCTTTTCAATTCCTTCTTCGGGAAGGTCAAACCCGGCAGCATTGTTCGCATCGTTTTGCTCCATGCGAAGCAGAATGCAGTTGAAAATGTCCCGTTTGCTTTCATAGTGCTTGTATAATGCGCCTTTGCTGAGCCCGACAGCCTTTGCAATCTCGCTGACGGATACCGCCTCAAATCCGTCTTTTGAAAAGAGATCCAGAGAGCAAAGCAAAATCCTTTCCTTTGTGTTTTCCATTCTCAACCCCCGTATATTAAAAGTGAACAATCGTTTACTTGTATTATAGTAAACGATTGTTCACTTGTCAAGAGGGCATTCTGATTTTTTATGAATTTTCCGTATGTAATATGTTTATGGCTTTTGGGGATATGTTACATTCAATGCAGCTGAAACGAAACAACAGTTATGAGGGCAGGAATTTTATAGGCTCAGCATTGCCGTTGTAAAAAGCCCGCTTCAGAAAATAACCTCAATTTTTCAAAAGGACTTGCGAAAAAGTGTGAAAAACGATAAACAATTAACGGGCGTCTTTTCGGACGCCCGTTAAATCTTGGTTTCAGATTTCAGTATGTGAAAGTGTATCTGTCTCTGAGAACAGCTTCAAATTTCGTGTCAACATAGAGTTTTCTGACAACAACTCTTCCGGAAGCTTCAATCGGAGCAACAACATCCATATTGACAAGCTTTCCGTCTGCGTTGATTGTGGCATAAATTTTTGTTGACGGATATTCAAGGTCGGCCGAAACAATGATACTGCGGTCCTTGTTTTCCTCTGTGAGGAGGTTGAGCGGAGCGATATACTTTGAAAGCTTTTCCGGGGCAGTCATGCCGTTGACATCAAGAGTAGCTGTTTCCTTATAGAAGGTAAGGACAATCTTTTTGCCTCCGTCTTCGGTTGGGGTAACGGTTGCGGCATTGAGGATTCCGTTAACGGGAAGTGCTGCATCTTCGCCGTAAGGAACAACAAAATCGGTAACCTTTTTTCCGTCTGCGGTAGATCCGTTAACAACGGTAAATGTCTCTTTTCCGAAATATTCAAAGCCGTCAAGAACTGCGTCAACTTCCTCGTTCGGGATTGCAATTTCAGATTTGGTGCAGGCAATTCGGCATTCAGTCTCCTTGTTGACGGTAATATTCTGTTCGGCTTTTACGGC
>JAEDHZ010000054.1 GCA_016292705.1 Clostridiaceae bacterium | reverse complement strand
AATATCATTAAGAAGGTCATAAAGCTTCTGCGGATTTTCAAGATACTGCTCTGAAATCTGGTTGCACAAATCCTCAATGAACCACATGAGGTTGTCAACGGTGAAAACATTGTATGAACCGATTTTGATTCCGTCCTTGATATAGGGACTGAGGAAATCTGAAAGAATCTGTCTCAGGTCAATGTTCATCGTTTTGAGGAACGGGAGTATTCCGCCGGCTTCATTGATCTTGTCAATATATCCGCCGGCAAAGTTTTTGACAAGTCCGACAGCAAAGGAGGTCACATCTGCCTTTCCGTCTTCTGAAATTCCGCCGCCGAAGCAAAGGTCAAAAGCTTTCTTTTTGTATGTTCCGTTGTCGTATGTAACTGAGTCAAAGCTCATCTTTTTGACTGCGTCAAAATCAATGGCCTCAACCTGAATTTCGGTTTCACCGTCCTCATAGGTCGAAATTGTCATTTCACGGTACATATTCGGATAGCCGGTGACAGAGTTTGTTTCGATATCATAGAGAGTTTCGCCGTTGTCGTTTGTAACCGAAGCGATATCGTTCGTATGGAGATGGCCGGAGAAGGAATAGTTGATTCCCCAATCGGCAAGCTGTTCGGAAACCTCAAGATAATTATCAAGGGTGAACGCAAAAGCAATGGAGGGTTCGCACTCCATGTGGGGCGCCATATTGTGGTGAATCATTAAAAGCGGAGTTTTTCCGTTTTCCTTTGCGTCATCAGTCCACTTTTTAATCCACTGCATAAGCTCGGGAGTAACCATTCCGGAGGTTTTGTCCTTGTCCGGTTCTTCAAAGGAATAAAGGCAGCTGTCAACAGCGATAAGACGGTAGTTTTCGTCAAGGTCGGCAATATAGGAGAGTGCGCCCTGAACCTTTTCGCCTTTGTCGGCATAGGTATCAATTGCCAGGTCATAGCCGAGGTTTTTATAAACATCTCTGAACTCGTCTGCAGTGATAGCCTTTGCAGCTTCCTTTTTGTCGTTTTCAAAGGTCATGGCCTTGTTTGTGTTGATGTCATGGTTGCCGTTGATAACAAGGAACTGAAGCCCGTACTTTGCTTCGTATTCTTCAAGAATTTTTGCAAGCTGGAAATGGGCTTCATATTCACTGTCCTTTGTCAGGTCGCCCGGGATAAGAACATACTTTATGCCCGTTTGCTTTGATCTTTCACCGAGGGTTTCGAGTGCGGTACGCAAAATGCTTTCGCTCTCGTTATACATCTTCGATTCAAGGCGGCAGTATTCGAGCCATTCCTTGCTGCGAGAACCCATGAGGTTTTCTGGATAAAAATGAATGTCCGACACCGTTGCAAACGGAAGCGAAGCGGTCGTTTTTCCGTGTTCCGGCTTTGCGTATGAAACGAGCGACACTGCGCCCGCTGCAAGAATAAAGGCGAGGAACACTGCCAGTGCTTTTTTTAATGTTTTCATTTGATATTGCCTCCTTTGTTTTGAAATTCAGAATACTATATACAAAATCAGCGGGACTTTTGAAAGACAGAACAGACCCTGCAGCCGAAGCTGTTCAGGCTCAGAACTTTCCGCCTTTTGCGCCGCCGAATTTTCCGCCGCCTTTTGCACCCTTTGAGCCGCCGCCGAGCGTAATGTTTTCAAGAACATTTGACTCAAAGGCATAGGTGATGCCTTCCTGTTCACGCTCACGCTTGAGCGCAAGGGAAATCATTCTGTCAAGCAGCTTTGTATACGGAACGCCCACAGGATCCCAGAGGTAAAACGAAAGCGAACCGGGGATGGTGTTAATTTCGTTGAGGAAGATCTCGCCGGACTTTGTGTCCATCATGAAGTCTATTCTTGAAACACCGCTGCAGCCGAGGCATTTGAAAGCATCAACGGCATATTTTTGAATCTGTTTTTTTTGCTCGGGGGTGATTTCCGCAGGAATTTTTCGTTTGAGCGATGCCATACCGCTTTTTCCTGAGCCGCTTCCCTTTGCGCCGCCGAGTTTTCCCGAACTTTTTGCGCCGAGTTTTCCGCCCTTTGCGCCGCCGGAATTTCCGGAACTCAGATACTTGTCGCTGAACGAGAGAATTTCATCGCTGTTGACCGGTTCTTCACATTCGGACGGCTCTGCGTGTTCATAGTCGCCGCAGACGGAACAGTTGATTTCCTTGAGGTTTTGAACCGCCCGCTCAACAAGCACCTTGTCAGCATAGCAGAACGCCATATCAAGCGAATCAAAAAGCTTTTCACGGTGGTCTGCTTTGGAAATTCCGATTGACGAGCCGAGGTTGACAGGCTTGACAATTACTGGATAGCCGATGCGCTTTTCAATTGCGTCAACAACCGCTTCATTGCCTTTGTCATACTCCTTTGCGTTGAAGCAAAGGCAGTCAAGAACCGGAATACCGTTGTCCTTGAGGACGGTTTTCATAACATATTTATCCATTCCGACTGCGGAAGAAACAACATCGCAGCCGACATAGGGTATATCAAGCATTGAAAGAAAGCCCTGGAGCGTTCCGTCTTCAACATTCGTTCCGTGAACAATCGGGAAAGCAATGTCAATGTAATCAATATAGGACGAGCCGAAGCGCTTTGCCGGATACCTGATAAGCTTGACAAGTCCGCCGTCATTGACAAGGATAACTCTTGTGCTTTCCTTCAGAAGTCCAGGAATGTTGACATAGCTTCCGATTTCGCCGACCGAGGGACCGACATAAAATTCATTGTTCTTTGTGATATAAATCGGTATAACATCATATTTTTCGCTGTCCATTGAAGCGATGGCCTGCAGGGCGGAAATTATTGAAATTTCATGCTCAACACTTTTTCCGCCGAACATTACGCCGACTTTGATTCTCATTTCAAGCTACCTCCCTTGGTGCTTAATCAATAGTTGTCAGGAAGATCGTTTTCAAGCAGAACAACCTTCTGCTGTCCGTTGCTGCCGATTGCATAGACATGGGTGAGTGCCTCTTCAATGGTATCGGCAACATAGACCTTCTTTTCCGGATAGCCGGAATCGGTCAGACCTGCCTTGATGGGAACAGCCTGCTTTTTGCCGACGAGGACAACATAGTCGCAGACCTTTGCGGCGTTTGCGCCGAATTCGCGGTTAAGCTCCTCCTGCTTTTCGCCAAGCTCAACCATGCCCGGAGTAACAAGAATTTTATAGCCCTCAAAAAGCGAGAGCGCCTCAAGCGCAGCCTTTGTTCCGCTCGGGTTTGAGTTATATGCGTCGTCAATGATTGTGACGCCGTTTTTCTTTTTCAGTTCAAGTCTGTGGGGAACGCCCTCAAGCCGTCTGACCTGACCCTTGAGTTCAAAAAGCGGAATGCCGAACTTGTTTGCAACGGCAATCGCTCCGGTGATGTTGAGAACATTGTGGCGACCAACAAGGCGGGTTGAAAAGACTTCCTTTTCGCCGTCCGGTCCTGTCACGGTAAAGGTTGTTCCGCGCTCGCTGACGCAGATATCAGAAGCGGTGTAATCGCTTGTGTTTTCAATTCCGTAGGAAACGAACGGCCTTTCTGCGCCGTGGTCACGGATGTTTTCATCGTCATTGTTGAGGAAGAGCATTCCGTTCTCCGGAAGTGCGTCCGCAAGCTCAAACTTTGTGTTTTTGACTGCATCAAGCGTTTTGAACGATTCAAGGTGCTGAGGGCCGATGGAAGTGATAACGCCGTGCTGAGGATGAACAATATCGCAAAGCTCCTTTATGTCTCCGACCCATTTTGCGCCCATTTCGCAGATGAAAATTTCATGCGTTGCCCTGAGCGAACCCCTGATTGTTTTGACAACGCCCATCGGTGTGTTATAGCTTTCCGGAGTCATGAGAACATTGTACTTTGCTCGAAGCAGGGTGTTGAGGTAATACTTTACGCTGGTTTTTCCGTAGCTTCCCGTAACGCCGATGATTCTGAGGTCGGGACAGGCGGCAAGAATCCGCTTTGCGTCGTTTGTGTAATGACGGTTGACAAGTTTTTCAACGGGCACATTGATGAAGTTTGCAACAAGCACCCAGAACGGAGCAAGTGTATAAATGCACACAACGATAAAAACGGCAATACTTCCGTGGTTCGCTTTGAAAAGCGGAACGGAAGAGCCTGCAATAATTGCGGCAAAAACAACGGCGAGTGTAACGAACATGCGCTTGACACGGGGAGTGTATACCAGCGGCTTTTTCGCCTTTTTCGGACGCTCGGCAACGGCGGCAATCAGGAAAAGGAAAGCCGTAACTGCCATTTTTATGTCCACTCGGTAAGAGAACACTGCGGAAATCAGCAATATTACCGAAAGGAGATAATGGGAAAGATACTTGCTGAAGTTTTCGGTTATCCATTTTGAATGGGTGGAAAACCTGTATGAATTAAGCTGAAAAAAGTGCATGGAATCAATGAGCGCAAGCCCCGTGGGAATAAGGAATGCGGCAATGCACGATAAAAACAGAATGGGAGTCATTGAAAATTATCCTTTCATATTTCTTGAAGTTGCTTATATGTTCATGAATGAAGCAAGAATACGCAAAAACTGTGCGCTTTGGTCAAGGAACGAAAAATGTCCGGCATTTTCAAGAACAACAAGCGCACCCTCCGGCATGAGCCTTTCCATGGTCTGGCCGTCGGAAAGCGGAGTGGCGGTGTCAAGTCTGCCCCAGATGAGCAGAGCCGGACATTTCACATTCGGCATAAGCTCTGTCAGGTCTTCGTTGACAACATTAACGAGCGTTTTTTTCATCACTTCGGAGGCGGCGTTGTAATCGGCGGAGCCGTTCCTTTTCCTGAGATTATCGAGCAAATCCGGGCAGAGCTTTTTCACAACGGAGGTTGAAAAAATCCACTTTGTTTTCCGGTAAACAGCCTGTTTCAGCTTCTGTTCCGGCGAAATTTCCGGTTTGACGCCGGCGGCATCAACAAGGATAACCTTGCTGACTTCAAACGGAAGTTTTCTTGAACAAAGCTTTATTATTACTCTTCCGCCAAAGGAGTGACCGAGCAGGGTGAGATTTGAAACATTGAAATCTTTCAGAAATTCAAGAATAAAGTCAACATAGCTGTCAACATTCCACGGCTCGTCAGGCTCTTCACTCTCGCCGAAGCCGGGCATATCGGGTGCAATAACACGGTACTTCTGCGCAAGCAGGTCAATCATCTGGGCGTGAACGCCGATGTTTGAGCCCCAGCCGTGGAGAACAAGGACTGGTTCGCCCTCTCCCTTGCAGATATAGTTGATATCAAGACCGCAAACAGTTTTTCTCACAAAAATTGCCTCCCTGTTTTATGGTATAAACGGGTCAGGATAGTATTTTAAGCCGCCGGATGCTTCCTGATTATTCAATCGGCGGATAATAATAATTACGCATAACTTTTACCATTATAGCACAGTTAAAATAATATTTCCACACACAGGGGAATATATTTTAAAAAAATCAGGAGTTTGACTGTGTGATATTTTTGTTTTCGGAAATAAATCAAAGAGGTTTTAAGGTATAATTAAACGAGCATGTGCTAACATTACTTTTGAAAAGGTTCTCAAGAACCGAATTTAGGAGGAATAACTATGGAACTCAAGGGTTCAAAAACCGAAGCAAATCTTCTCGCTGCCTTTGCAGGAGAAAGCCAGGCAAGAAACAAGTATACCTACTATGCGAGCAAGGCCAAAAAGGATGGTTATGTTCAGATTGCAAAAATTTTTGAGGAAACCGCAAACAACGAAAAGGAGCACGCAAAAATCTGGTGGAAGCTCCTTACCGGCGGTGTAAAGTCAACAGAGGAGAATCTCCGTGACGCAGCGGTTGGTGAGAATTATGAATGGACTTCAATGTATAAGGAGTTCGCAGAGGACGCAAGGAAAGAAGGCTTTGATCATATAGCAGACCTTTTTGAGCTTGTCGGCAAAATTGAAAAGGAACACGAGGAAAGATACAAGAAGCTCCTTGAAAACATTAAGGATGGCCTTGTTTTTTCAAAGGACGGCGACAGAATGTGGATCTGCTCAAACTGCGGTCATATCCACTTCGGAAAAAGCGCACCCGAGGTCTGCCCCGTTTGCGCTCATCCGCAGGGATATTTTGAAATTAAAGCGGAAAACTATTGAGAAAACCGGCAAAAGGCACAGCTTAACAATTTCCAAAGTTCTGAAATCTGAATCTGTACGGGCGGGAACAGAAACCGCCCGTTTTGTTCGTCTTTATCGGTTCGGATATCAGATAATCGCATGCCTTTAACCGCAAGGGATTTAACAATTGCTTATTCAAAGATAAAAACGGTGGAACTTTTTGTTTGATTTGTATAATTTTTATAGTTTCGTAAAAGCTATTTTCTACAGAAAATAAAGTATAGGTACTTGCTATGAATTGACATTAGTGATATACTACCTTTGCAGTAGGATTTTAAGTATCAAAAGATACATAAAAAAGGCGGTGAAAAAATGAAGATCTCAACCAAAGGACGCTACGGGCTGCGGATAATGACCGACATTGCGCTCAACGAAAAAGAGGGCTGCGTTTCAATTAAAGACATTGCAGGCCGTGAGGGACTGTCAGAAAAATATCTTGAGCAGATTATCAATCTGCTTTCAAAGCAGGGACTTGTGAAGTCTGTCCGCGGAGCAAAGGGCGGATATCACCTGACAAGAGAAGCAAGGGATATTACCGTTGAGGAGATTCTCATTGCAACCGAGGGGAGCCTTGCTCCCGTTGCCTGCGCTGAGGACAGCGAGTGCTGCGAAAACTACTGCGACTGCGTGACCTCGTTCATCTGGACAAAGGTTTATGAAGCCATAATTGATGTTGTTCACAATATCACGCTTGAAGACCTTGCCGGACGCAGCTCCGGCGGCGGAAGATGCGTCGGCTGCTGAAAAGGCAGGCGTGAAAACAAGATTGTACACAAACCGGAAGGGGTAAAACTTATGAGATTTGTATATGCAGACAATTCGGCAACGACTCCGATGACCGACCATGTCATTGAAGCGATGCTTCCGTATATGAAAGAGCATTACGGCAATCCGTCAAGCCTTTATGGAATCGGTCAGACGGCTCACCGTGCAATCGCAAAGGCAAGAGGACAGGTTGCCGAAGCACTCGGCGCAGAGGAAAGGGAGATTTTCTTCACCTCCGGCGGTTCCGAGGCGGATAACTGGGCGATTAAAGGCGCTGCAATGCTCGGCGCAAAAAAAGGCAAAAAGCACCTCATTACCTCAAAAATTGAGCACCATGCCGTTCTTCATACTATGGCGGCACTTGAAAAGCAGGGCTTCACCGTCACCTACCTTGATGTTTACGATAACGGTATTGTCCGTGTTGAGGATGTTGAAAAGGCAATCACGGACGACACCTGCCTTGTTACTATAATGTATGCAAACAACGAAATCGGAACAATTCAGCCGATTGCGGAAATCGGAAAACTCTGCCGGGAAAGGGGCGTGCTTTTCCATACAGACGCAGTTCAGGCTGTCGGTCATGTTCCCATTGATGTCAAGGAGCAGAACATTGATATGCTCTCGCTTTCCGGTCATAAGTTCCATGCTGCGAAGGGTATCGGCGCTCTCTATTGCAGAAAGGGAATCAACCTGCCGAACCTCATTGAGGGCGGAGCGCAGGAAAGCGGAAAAAGGGCCGGAACGGAAAATGTTCCCGGAATTGTCGGCCTTGGTGTTGCTCTTACGGATATGGTCAGCAACATGGAGGAAAAAAGCAAAAAGGTTGCCGCTTTGCGTGACAGACTTTTTGAGGGTGCTTCAAAAATATACCGTTCAAGAATCAACGGCGACAGAGAACACCGCCTGCCCGGCAACTTCAGCATGTGTTTTGAGGGCGTTGAGGGCGAAAGCCTGTTGCTCATGCTCGATATGAAAGGCATCTGCGCTTCAAGCGGTTCTGCCTGCACCTCGGGTTCTCTTGATCCGAGCCATGTTCTTCTTGCAATCGGACTCAAACATGAGGTTGCCCACGGTTCGCTGCGTCTTTCGCTCAGCGAGAACAACACCGAAGAGGATGTTGAGTATATTCTTGAGGTTCTTCCTCCGATTATTGAAAGACTTCGTGATATGTCTCCCCTTTGGGAAAGACTGATGAAAGAGGAAAAAGCTAAGGCAACGGTATAAATCCGTGGCAACAAAATATTAAGACAGTAAAGGAGCATATATAATGGAATATTCAGAAAAAGTGATGGAACATTTCGCCAATCCGCACAATGTCGGAAAGCTTGACGATGCAAACGGAATCGGCGAAGTCGGCAACGCAAAATGCGGAGACATTATGAAGATGTACCTCAAAATTGAGGATGATATTATCAAAGATGTCAAGTTCAACACCTACGGCTGCGCATCTGCCATTGCAACATCGTCAATGGCTACCGACCTCATCAAGGGCAAGCCCGTTTCAGAGGCGCTGAAGCTGACAAACAAGGCTGTTGTTGAAGCTCTTGACGGACTTCCTGCGGTCAAGATTCACTGTTCCGTACTTGCAGAGCAGGCAATCAAGGCGGCTCTTGCCGATTACTATAAGCGTCAGGGCATTGATCCCGAACCCATTGTCGGAAAACTTTCCGAATGTGAACACGATGATGCCTGCGCACTGAAGTGATTCACGGAGAAAGACTTGATTCAGCCTTTGAATCGGAGCGGAAACGCCTGATTCGGTTTCTTCCGGATTTATAACTGAAAACCAAGCTATAATTTACATCGGGGCAAAAAGAGGTGCTTTGGTGTACATTATAGCTTTTTTCTTTGCTGTTCATAATGAATCACATTTTCCTTTTCAAGCGGGTTTTCGCTTGCTTGCGGATTTTTTTCACAGCTTCAGGCCGGATGAAACGCACCTGAAACCCAACATCTTGGAGGTTTTCTGACCTTAACCACCTTATGTTGAACGGTGAA
>JAEDHZ010000053.1 GCA_016292705.1 Clostridiaceae bacterium | reverse complement strand
CGGTTGAAACAAGCTTTCCGCAACCGACAATGTAGCGGTCGGAAAGCTTAATCTTCAGTGGCAGCAGCGGTGCATGCTGGGTGTCGGTCACATTCCTCGAACAGTGCGGACAGGCTTGCGCCGTTTCCTCAAGAGGGTGCATACAGCCCGGGCACAGATTTTCAAATTCGCTCATAAAAACACCTCCGCTTTGCCGTTTTTGAACTTGCTTCAATCTGTTGCTTCATTTTACATTGTTGACCGAAAAAAGTCAATATTTCAAAGCGGAATCAGCCTTTTAAAAACATACGGCGCAGGTCTTCAATCGCCCGTTTTTCAATGCGTGAAACATAGGAACGGGAGATTGAAAGCATTTTTGCCGTTTCACGCTGCGTCAGGCACCTTTCACCGTTGAGACCATATCTCAGGATTATGATCTCCCGTTCCCTTTCGTCCTGAAGTGAATCAATGTATTCATAGAGCTTTTTTGTTTTCTGACGCAGGTCGATGTCATCCGTAATTGTGTCCTCAACATAGATTATATCAATCAGCGTGAGCGGATTGCCCTCGCTGTCGGTATCAATCGGCTCATTGATTGACATTACACCGGCATCCTTTTTGCCCTGGCGAAAGAACATCAGAACTTCGTTTTCAATACATCGTGCGGCATAGGTTGCAAGGCGGATACCCTTTTCGCTTTTGAACGAGTCAATTGCTTTGATAAGCCCGATTGTTCCGATTGAGATGAGGTCCTCCTGCTCTGTGCTGTTTGAATAATACTTTTTGATTATGTGGGCAACAAGGCGCAGGTTGTGCTCGATGAGCATCTGCCGCGCACGGGAATCTCCGTTTTTCATCTTTTCAAGGCACTCTTTTTCCTGTTGGGCGGAAAGTGGCTTCGGAAATGAGCTTTGAACACCGAGATGAAGAAAGGAAAAAACAAGATTTTGCAAAACGGTTTTTATCAATTCAAACATATCATCACCGCCTGATTTTTTCCGCAAAATGCGGTTATTATATTCTTATTTTCCCTTTCTCTCTGATAGTCTGAAACCGCTTGTACTTATTTTGCAAACACCAGGCTGCCGGTTTTTTGCACTTGAAAACAAAAGAAAAAGCCGGTTTTTTGTCCGGCTTATAACTGAATCTGCTGATTATTTATTAAAAATATTCTTGAAAAAGTCCGCAAGTCATGAAAAAAAGTCCTTGAGCTTTTCAAAAAGCTGACGAAAAAAGTTTGAAGTCGTCTTTTCTCCGACAGTGAAATCGGGAGCCAGCCTCAGCACAGTCGGGCAGCCGTTTTCGGCATATCTTTCAATCTGAACGCTGTGGGCTTCGTTTGTGAGATATTCCTTTTCAATGGTGCAGACACCGTTTTCATCGGGAATCACGGTCACGGTTTTTCCGTTTCCATAACCCCAAGTTAGAGTATAATCCATAACGGTATTTTCGCACTCAACGGGATTCCAATTCTCGTCATAGGCCGTATCCGTGCTTGTGAAACTGATCATTCCTTCCTTGAGCTTTTCGGTGTTTATTACCGGATACTGCATTCCGATGCCATAGGGATCGCCGTAATAGAAAACAACGCTGTCGCCGGAGGAAATTTTCTGCTGCGCCGCACTCAGCTGAGGTTCTGTGTCGTTGATTCTGTATAACCAACCGTCCCAGCCGTTGAAGGTTTTTTCGTTTTCGCCGTTTACTGCGCTGACATAGGCACCGAATTGACTATTGGTAACAGTCACGGTCAGCTCATTGCTGTCCTCATCCGCCCGAATGAGCGCATCAAGCGCAGTGGAACCGGCATCAAGGGTAACCTTGCCGTAATACAGGCAAGCCTTGATTCCCTCAACACGCAGAGTTACGGTGATTTTCTCTTCGGCAGCAACTGCAGGCAGAACAAGGCACAGGAAAAGCATCAGCACCGAAAGATACACAGAAAGAGTTTTTTTGAGATTTTTCATTTTGTTTTCTTCCTTTCAGAAATAATTTTTATCAAACCACTGCTTTTTTCAAAAGGCTCCGGTAAGATCTTCGCCAATTGAAACAGTGTATGAAAACATGATTTTGTCGCCGTCTTTGAGCAGATACTCGCTCGAGGATACATCGCCGTATTTTCCGTTTACACTGAACATCCAGCCGGAAAAACTTCCGCAGTCCTTTTCATACAGCTGGTGAATACCCTCAATGTAGTATGACTTATATGCCGGAGTGAATGAAAACTCAAGCTGTATTCCGCCCTTTTTGCAGTATTCACAGTTGTCGGTACAGACATTTTCTTTGCAGGCACGCTTCAATGCGTCAAATGCGCTCTCTCCCGGTTCAAAGGTTACGGCGGTTTCATTGAGGATGTAGCCGCTCTTAGGAACAAAGGCCTTTTTTCCCTCTTTCATCGAGGAAAGATTGTTTTTGATATTCCTGCAATCTATTGTTACAAAGCAGGTCGGAGACCCTTTTCCGTCCGTTTCCGGTTGGGTTTTCTGCGTTTCGGCTTCGGTTGTTTTCGGCGCTGTTTTTGTTGTTGAGCTTTCGGCGGTTGCACTTGCACTCGTGTTTGCGGCAGTTGTGCTTTCAGAAGTCGTGCTTACTGCCGTGATTTCGGCAGTTGTTTTCTCAGTTGTTCTTTGAGAAGCTGACGAAGTGCTCTGCAAAACAACATCAGAGCTGAACGATTCTGACGAAAGAGTCCCGGTCTGAAGCGTGTTTTTTCCTCCGCACGAAGAGAAGAGAAAAAGCATTAAAACTGACAGCAGAAATGAAATTGACCTTTTCAATTCAGTTTTCCTCCAATGAAAAAATTCCGTATTTTTTGTGTAGTCGCAAAAACTTATCGCTCATGGGCTTACACACGAAAAAGAGAACAAGGGCAGTTGTTGCCGCATGAATAAGATTGAACGGCAGCCCCGCAAGCAGGACGCCAGAAACATTCTTTGCCGTAAACTCGGTAACCGTTAAAAGCACCGAGCAGGAGTCAACAACAATTCCGTAAACCACAAGCGCTGAAAAAAATCCTGCGGCACTGACGGCAAAGCGGTTTGCAAAAAGCTTTTTATCATGGAACAAAAAACCGCAGATGAAGCCGCAAAGTCCCATTCCGAGCATCTGAAAGGGCGTAAATATCCCTTGCCCGAAAGCAAAGTTTGAAACAAAAACCGAAAGGGCACCGACAACAAAACCGACATTCGGCCCGAATGAGATTGCCGTAATAATCACAACGGCGCAAAGAGGCTTGACCTGGGGAACAAAGACAAAAGCAAGTCTTGAAGCAACGCAGAGCGCAATCATCACCGCAACAACGGCGATCTCGGATGTTTTGATTTTTCGTTTTTCAAACATGATGAAAAACGGCAGTAACGACAGCAGAATCAGCGCAGCGGCAGAGATATAGT
Organism: Clostridiaceae bacterium; assembly: GCA_016292705.1. Classification (GTDB taxonomy): domain Bacteria; phylum Bacillota; class Clostridia; order Oscillospirales; family Acutalibacteraceae; genus UBA6857. The sequence goes on along the minus strand of JAEDHZ010000053.1, from coordinate 5,632 downwards.
AATACCTTGAATCAAGGCGTTCAAAGCAAAAAAACACTGCGGCAGGGGCAAGACCGAAAAGCAGAAGCGAAGAGAAAATTTTCAGAGTCCGAGATTTTTTTTGCAAAGAGCGAGCACCTCGCTTTCCGATACGGCGTTTTTGAAAATTCCGCGGGTCATTTTGCTTGCGGCAGTGGTATAAAAGCAGTTTTCCGAAAAGAAATCCTTTGCGTCACCGCAAAAAACGCACCGTCCGTCAAAAATAAGGGCACATTCATCGCAGTATTCGGCACAGAACTCTGTATCGTGAGAAACCATGATAACAGTTACACCGCCCGAACAAAGGCTACGCAGTTTTTCTGCAAGCTGAATTTTGAAAAGGCTGTCCATCCCCTTTGTCGGTTCGTCAAGAAGCAACAGACGGGGCTTTCTTAGAAGCACCATTGCAAGCGCCGCACGCTGCAATTCCCCGCCGCTGATGTCATAAGGATGGCTTTCCAGGAGCGATTCAATCTTGCAAAATCCGCTCACCTCGGCAATAAGTCCGGTCTGTTGTGTTTCAGAAAGCTTCTCCGCAGCAAGAGCGTTTTTAAGATCATCCAGAACTGTCGGCCCGGCAAAAAGAGCCTCACAGTTCTGCGGCAAAAAGGCAATGTTGCCTCGGTAAAGCTCTGTTGGATTATATCTGTTTATGTCCTTTGAAAAAAGCTCAATTTTCCCTTTTTTTGCTTTCAGCAAACCGCCCGTCAGGTTGAGAAAGGTTGTTTTTCCCGCTGAATTTGCGCCGAGAACGGCAAAAAACGAGCCTTGTTTTACCCGTACATTGAGACCTTTCAGGACATACTCCTTTCCGTCATAGGAATAATAGAGATTTTTCACCCTGACTGCGGTTTCCTTTTCTTTGGGAGGAGTTTTTTGAAAAACCGCTTTTTCTTCGTTATCCTTCAGGAGAGAGGAAAGCCATTTCCTACCCTTTTCAATATCGGTCGGCGCATCACCCGAAAAGCCGAGGGAATAATATAGCCGCATCGGGAACGGCAGACACGCACGGATGAACCCATTGTTTTCAAAAACAGCCGCACTGATTTTCTCCGGCGGACTGTCGTTTGCAAGTCTGCCGTTTTCAAGAACAAGAACACGGTCGGCAACGGGAATGAGTTTTTCAAGTCTGTGTTCACTTATTATTACTGTAACACCGTATTCACGGCAGAGAGTTGTGACAATATCAATCAGCCTCTGAGCGGAAACGGGATCAAGCTGCGCCGTTGGTTCGTCAAGCAACAATACCTGCGGATTCATTGCGCAGATTGAAGCAAGGTTAACCAACTGCTTCTGACCGCCGGAAAGCTCACTGATTCTTTTTCCGAGCAGTTTTTCAAGCGAGAAAAGCTGTGCCGTTTCCGCCGCCCTCAAGCTTGCTTTTTCCGGAGAAAAGCCGAGGCTTTCAAGTCCGAAGAAAAGCTCACTTTTGACTTCATGGGTAACGGCCTGAAGCTCAACATTCTGCAAAACATAACCGATTTTTTCCGCTGATTCACGCCGGGGCAAAGCTGACTTTTCAACGCCGAAAATTTCAATGCTTCCGCTGCTTTTTCCCCTTGGGCTGAGCTCCGGCTTGAGGGCTTTCAGCAGCGTTGTTTTTCCGCTTCCGCTTTTTCCGCAGAGAACAACAAACTGACCGTGCGGTATTTCAAGGCTTATGCTGCTGAGTGCTGTTTTTCCGTCCGGAAAAGCAAAGCTGAAATTCTTCAACCTGAAGTCGACCATAACTTTTCCTCCCAAACATCAAAAATAAGCGGCAAAATGCACATTGAAAAAAACAGGACACAACAGAGCGCTCCCTTTGCTGAAAACGGTGCAATGCTGATAACCGGATTATATTCGGCATAAAGGCTCTTTGAAAAAGCGAAAACACAAAGCACCGCCACAACAGACACAGCAGGCAAAACAGCATCAAAAGCCCTGAACGGATAAGTCATGCAATTTGTTCTGCCCTTTAAGGCATATCCCCTTGCAGACATTGAAGCAGCAGTATCAACAGCGTGTTCAAGCGAGCGTGTGACAAGGATTGAAAAGCAATGCAGTGAATTTTTGAAGCGTTCAAAAACCGAACCGCTCTTTGAATCAATACCTATTCCCCGACGGGCTTTTTCAATCTCCTGCGCAGACTCAAAAAACAGCGGAATGAAGCGCAATGCCATTGAAAGAACAAGCGCAAGGCGGGGCGCAACTTTTCCGAACAAAAAAACAACCTTGTCCTGCGTCATTATCTCGTTAAATGAAAACAGCCACAGCACTGTTGATGCCGTCCGGACAGCGTAGACCAATCCGCAGGCAAAAGCCTCAAGCGTAACATTGTTTCCGTTCCTGAGCGTAAACAGCACCGTAACGCCGTAATGAGCAAAAAGCATATTAAAAAGCGTTATGAGCACACAAGCGGGCAGAACAAACGAGAAGAAGGACAAAACAGCCCTTTTTCCTCTCAGACGGATATCCAGCGCAAGCGCACAACCAATGCTCACAGCGCAAAGAACCGGATTCCAGGTCAGAAGAGTGACAACAAAAACAAGGGAAAAAAAGACAAATGCCGCCGCAGGATGAATCCCTCTGACTCCCGTCTTCATTTCGCAAACACCAAAGCAAGCTTCAAAAGAATACGCAGCACGGTATTCATAAGCTTAATAAAAGGCGACTGTGTACTTTCCGACACGGCAAAAATGTTACCCGAATCGTTTTTATAATATAGCGTGCCGTCACTTCCCGCGGTAACGGACGAAAGGCAAAACTGGCTCATATCCTCCGGCGGAGTGAAAAGGTCGGTTTTTTTCGCCGCGGTCTGTCCGGGTGAGTCAACAAACATCACGATTCCTCCGGGCTTTCGGTTATAGGTCATATAAATATAAACCTTGCCGTCATTGCCCGTTGCTATCAGCGCAGTGGACTGAGGAAAGCCCGGCATTTCGCAGTCATAGACCTTTTTCATTGTTTTTGCGTTCAGAACAATGAATTTTCCTGCGTCAGCGCTCTGACAACCAAAGTATACTCTGCCGCCGTACACCGCAGGCGAGGAGGTTACGCTTCCGCCTGCTTTATAGCTCGCAAGCGAAGACAGCTTTCCGTTTTTTTCGTCAGCCTTAAAACGATAGACAAAGCCTGACTTACTTGTGATAAAAAAGGCTCCGAGCTCTTCGTCATAAGTTACCGAGCTGCGCAAATCACCCTTTGTTTTAAGAGAAGAAACAAGCTTTCCGGTTGCTTTGTTCAATGAAAGAATGAGTGAATTTCCGGCGCTTTCCTTTTCTCCGTCGTCGCAACCGACAAAAACAAACCGATCTGTCACAGCTGCTCCTGCCATGTAAAAGCCGCCCTTCCTTTTGAAGGTCCAGCGTGCTTTTTTTCCTTCGTTTTCCTTTTTCGGGTTTTCGTCCTTTGCGCTCAGGCAGACAAAGTTTGCGCTTTGCGTTTCACCGAGCCAGAAACCGGTATACACAAAGCCGCTGTCATAGGTAAGAGGCGAAAGTCCCTGACCGCCGAGTTCATCGGTATATAGCCAGAGCGACTTCATCGTTTTATAATCAAAAGCCTGCACCTTTCCGCCGTCAAGCTGAACAAAAATCTTTCCGTCAGCATAAAGCGGCATTGCAACGGCAAAGCCCACAGTGCCTTCAAGACTTACGCTTTTTATCTCATCGCCGGTCTGTGCATCAAGCTTGAAAAGCTTTTTTCCGGCAGCAACAATCAGGGTGTTCCCGACAACGACAGGTGTTGTCGGTGTGTTCACAAAGCCTTGGCCGAACTTTTTTGAAAACTTCAGCTTTCCTGAAGAAACAGGTGTTTTTGAATCGGTAAGAAAGGAACGAGACTCGCTCACGGAAAGGGCAGAGCCTCCGAAACAGCCGAGAACAAAAAGAACGCAAAGCACAATCGAAACGATTTTTTTCAAAACAAAACACCTCGAAGCATAAAAATAAAAACCCTCTTTCACTCGGAAAAAGGGCACAGAAATCCTGCAACATGTCACCTTTCCCCTTGCCCAAAAGTGAAAACAGTCCTTTTCAGGAAAGCAGGCATTCCGACTGACAGCAAAAGGCTGATTACGGCAATGGCGGTTGCTCCGGATTTTCACCGGTATTTCCCTGCAATTCCTGATATTCAATTTTCTGTATTGTAGCACCAAACAAAAGGCTTGTCAAGGAAAAGGATCACTTTCCCTCCCGTTCACGGATGACAAATCTTACGGGAGTTCCCTCAAGGCCAAAAACCTCACGAATCTGGTTTTCGATGTATCGCTGATAGCTGTAATGGAACAGCTCCGCCTTGTTAACAAAGCAGACGAATGTCGGCGGTCTTGTTGAGGCCTGAGTCATATAATAGATTTTGAGCCGCTTGCCCTTGTCTGTCGGAGGCTGAACTCTTGCTGTTGCAGCGGCAAGAACATCGTTGAGCTTTCCGGTTGAAATGCGCATTGCGTTCTGCTCATCAACAAACCTGATAAGCTCAAAAAGCCTGTCAAGGCGCTGACCGGTTTTTGCGGAGATAAAGATTATCGGAGCATAGGACATGAACGAAAAATCGTTCATCAGCTTTTTGCGGTAGGAATCCATGGTTTTTCCGTCCTTCTGAACGGCATCCCACTTGTTGACCGCAACAATGCACGCCTTTCCCATCTCATGGGCAAGACCGGCAACCTTTGAGTCCTGCTCGGTGAAACCCTCAACGGCATCAATCATAATGACACAGACATTTGCCCGTTCAACAGCCATTTTTGCACGGATGATGCTGTATTTTTCAAGCTGATCATCAATCCGGCTTTTCCGCCTCATTCCGGCGGTGTCGATAAGGACAAAATCGCCGTATTCATTTGAAACATAGGTATCGGTCGCATCCCTTGTTGTTCCGGCGATATCGGAAACGATTGCCCGTTGCTCACCCGAAATTGCATTGACAAGGGAGGATTTTCCGACATTGGGCTTTCCGATAATTGCAACGCTTGTCACATTATCCTCCACGGTTTCTGAACATTCGGGGAGGTATTCGATAACAGCATCAAGCAAATCTCCCGTTCCGTGGCCGTGAACGGCGGAAACAGCAATCGGATCTCCGAGGCCGAGATTATAAAACTCATAGAAATCGGCAGGAAGCTCGCCCACTGTGTCGCATTTGTTGACGCAGAGAACAACCGGCTTTCCGCTGCGCTGAAGCATTGAGGCAACCTCGCTGTCCGTTGCAACAACACCCGAGCGAACATCGCAGACAAGGATTATTACATTTGCGCTTTCAATCGCAAGCTGAGCCTGAAAACGCATCTGCTTGAGAATAACATCGTTTGAATAAGGCTCAATTCCGCCGGTGTCAACAAGAAGAAAATGCCTTGAAAGCCATTCGCAATCGGCAAAAATCCTGTCTCTTGTGACGCCGGGAGTGTCATCAACAATGGAGAGCCTCTGACCGACAAGCTTGTTGAAAAGTGTGCTTTTTCCGGTGTTCGGCCGTCCGACTATTGCAACAACAGGTCTTGACATTTTTTGTTCCTCCTTACTTTCCGAGTATTTTTTCAAGAAGTTCCGATCCGCTGTTTGCGTCCGTCACACAAACACGGACACAAAGGGCATTTTCAACATCCTCAACCGAAACATCGTCAAGGAAAACATCG
>JAEDHZ010000052.1 GCA_016292705.1 Clostridiaceae bacterium | reverse complement strand
CGGAGCATATATGCTCGAAATCCTTTCAAGAGATGACATCCCCCATCCTGCGCTTGAGGTTGTTCTCACAATTGACGAGGAAACGGGAATGGACGGGGCAAATGCACTTGACACCTCCGTTCTCAAAGGCAGAATGCTAATCAATCTCGACTCTGAGGAGGAGGGAACGCTCCTTTCAAGCTGCGCCGGAGGAATCCGTGCAGACACGAAAATTGATGTTGTTGCTGAAGAAACCGCAGTTGAGACTTTCAAGGTTTCCGTCACCGCACTTGCCGGAGGACATTCCGGAACGGAGATTGACAAAGGCAGACAAAACGCTGCCGTTCTGCTCGCCGGACTTTTGAAGAAAGCGGGAATTGAAAGAATTGCTGACTTTTCTGCAGGCAGCGCAGACAATGCCATTGCGTTTTCTGCCGGCTGCGTTATTGAAAAGGACGAGGGAAAAGAAAGGCTCTTGAAGGAGCTTTTTGAGGAAGCGAAGAACAGCTTCTGCCCTGATGACCGAAAAGCAGTTCTGACTTTTGAAGATGCCGGAAAAACCGCACTCCTTTGCAAAAAGGATTCGCAACGAGTGCTCTCATACATAACGGATGTCAGAAACGGCATTGTTGCAATGAGCAAAAATGTTCCCGGACTTGTTCAGACTTCGCTCAATCTCGGCGTTGTTAAAACGGAAAACGGAAGAGTTTTGCTCAGCCATGCCATCAGAAGCAGTGTAAACACCGAAAGGGAAGAACTTCAAAAAAGCGTTGCCGCCCTTGCCGAAAGTCTCGGCGCAAAAACCGATTTCCATTCCGGCTATCCTGCCTGGGAGTTTTTTGAAAACAGCAAACTTCAAAAGGTTTTTTGCAAAGCCTATAAAGAAATGTATCAAAAAGATATGACCGTCAGCGCAATACACGCCGGACTTGAATGCGGAATACTTTCAGGGAAAATCCGGAATCTTGACTGCGTTTCGCTCGGCCCCGATATTTTTGACATTCATTCCGCAGACGAGCGGCTTTCCAAAAAAAGTGCTGAACGGACATTCAGGCTTCTCCTTTCCGTTCTGGAAAAGCTCAGATAAGTTCAGAACACATTTCCTCTTTTTTGAAAGGAGCGACTATGAAAATTGAAGTTAATGCCTTTGCAAAAATCAACCTTTTGCTTGATATTCTGAGAACAATGGACAACGGCTTCCATGAGCTTTTCATGCTCATGCAGTCTGTGAACCTTTACGACACCGTTACGGTTGAAACGAACACAAGCGGAAAAATCTCTGTTCTTTGCAGCAATCCGGAAATCCCTGCCGGCGAAAGCAACATTGCTTTCAAAGCCGCAAAGGAATTCTTTGAACAAACAAAGATTGAAAACAAAGGTGTCTCAATAAGCATTGAAAAGCGCATCCCCCACGCTGCCGGGCTTGCCGGCGGCAGTGCCGATGCCGCCGGAACAATTGTTGCGCTCAAAGAGATTTTCTTCCCGGAGCTTTCCGTCAATGAGCTCATTTCAATCTGTTCAAAAGTCGGCTCGGATGTTCCGTTCTGTGCCCTCGGCGGAACAATGCTTGCGCAGTATACAGGCACGGTACTCTCTTTTCTTCCCGACATACCTCTCGGAAAAATTATCATTGTCAAACCGGAAATGTCTGTTTCAACAGGTGAAGCTTACAAAGCTTTTGATACGGCAGAAAGAATCCGCCACCCGGACAGAACCGGAATTATTGAAGCCGTGATGAACGGTGACATCAACGGAGTATACAGCCGTGTTGACAATGTTTTTGAGCAGTTCATTGATGTTCCGGAGCGTGTTGCAATCAAAGCAGTAATGCGCAAACACGGCGCCGCCTGCTGTTGCATGAGCGGAAGCGGCCCGTCCGTTTTCGGAATTTTTGATGATGAAAATGAAGCAAAAAAATGTTTTGAAGAGCTGAAAAAGGATTTCAGCCGGGTTTTCCTCTGCGACGCTGTTAAAAAGGGAACTGAAATAATCAAGTAACCGTAAGAATGAATTATTCAGGCTATAGTTTACAATTTCCAACTGTAAACTATAGCTTTTCTTTTTTTGTTGTTGAACAATTTTGAATAAAAAAAGTACGCCGTGGAAAACCAAAAGAAGAAAACAAAAACGGCGGTGAAAATATTTTGAGAACAAGCGGAATACTTGCGGCGGTGACATCTCTGCCGGGCGAATACGGAATCGGAACGCTTGGAGACGGTGCGTTTTCCTTTGTTGACTTTCTTTCCTCCTGCGGTCAGACCTACTGGCAAATTCTTCCCGTCAATCCTCCGGGCAGCGGAAACAGCCCGTATCAGGCACATTCCGCATTTGCAGGGAATCCGTTTTTGATTGATCCGCTCCGGCTTCAAAAGGACGGTCTGTTGCTTGAAAGCGAGCGTGAAAAGCTCCTGCTTCCCAATACGGGCAGAGTTGATTATTCGCTGTTTAATGAAGAGCGACTTTCCGTTTTGAAAAAGGCAGCCGAAAGGGTTGACGAAAAGAGCGAAAGCTTTTTGCGTTTTGAATCCGAAAACGAATTCTGGCTTTCCGATTACTGCATTTACATGGCACTCAAAGAAAAGAACAAAATGAAACCACTCTGCAACCGTGCCGACAGAAATACCCTCCCCAACGGAGAAACAGAGCTCATCCACAAAAAGCTCCAGTATCTCTTTTTCAACCAATGGAAAAAACTCAAGGATTATGCAAACAAAAACGGTATTAAAATCATCGGAGACATTCCGATTTATGTTTCCCACGACAGCGCAGATTTTTTTGCCCACAGAAACCTCTTTTTGACTGATGAGTGGGGAAATCCCTCCCGTCTTGCCGGGTGTCCGCCCGATTCATTTTCAAAAACAGGGCAGCTGTGGGGAAATCCGATATATGATTGGGACAAAATGGAGGATAGTGGGTATTGGTGGTGGAAACAACGGTTCTTTATTGCCCAGAAGCTGTTCGATGTGGTGCGTATTGACCACTTCCGTGGGTTTTATGAGTATTACAGTGTTCCCGCAGGGAGCAAAAATGCCGTCAACGGTGAATGGCGAAAAGGTCCCGGCATGAAGCTCGTTGAAATAATCCGCAGTTGCTTCCCCTCCCTCGGCATCATTGCAGAGGACCTTGGCTTTCTCACAAAAGAAGCAAGGGAGTTTTTCAAAGAAAGCGGCTTTCCCGGAATGAAGGTTCTTCAATTCGCCTTTGATGAAAAAAACAGCGAATATCTCCCCCATAACTTTGAAAAAAACTGCGTTGTATACACCGGAACACACGACAACCCCACTGTTCTTGAATGGATTTGCACTGCAGAGAAAAAGAAGCTTTCCTTTGCAATGGACTATCTCCGTGCGGATTCAATAAAACGGCTTTGCGACAGTTTCATTGAATCCGCACTCGCAAGCTGCGCCGACACAGCAATAATTCCCGTTCAGGATTGGCTGAAAAAAGGAAAGGCGGCACGAATGAACACGCCGTCAACGGTCAAAAATAATTGGGAGTTCAGAATACAAGAAAAGGAACTGACAAAAAGACTTTCCGAAAAAATACTATATTACACACTGCTTTTCAGCAGACAGGAGGAAAAAATATGAAAAAATCACTTTCAGTAATTCTTTCGCTACTGCTTTTGCTTTCGTTTGCAGCCTGCAGCAAAGGTGAAACAGACAAAACAACGGCAAACGGCGCTTCGGACGAAAACAAGCCTGCCGCCGCAACAGAGATATACTTTTTGAACTTCAAGCCGGAAATTGCTTCGGTCTATGAAAAAATAGCAGAGGAATACAAAGAGAAAACGGGCGTAACCGTAAAAGTTGTTACCGCCGCTTCCAATGGCTATGAACAGACGCTGACCTCTGAAATTGCAAAAAGCAGTCCCCCGACAATCTTTCAGATAAACGGTCCCATAGGCTACAAAGCCTGGGCAGATTACTGCGCCGACCTCAAGGACACTGCTCTGTACTCATTCCTTTCGGATAAATCACTCGCAATCAGGAGCGGCGATTCGGTCTACGGTATTCCTTATGTTGTTGAGGGCTACGGAATCATTTATAACGAGGAAATCACGGATAAATACTTTGCACTCAAAGAAAGGGCAACCTCTTTTTCCTCAATGGACGAGATAAACTCCTTTTCAAAGCTGAAAGCGCTTGTTGAGGATATGCAAAGCAAAAGCGATGAGCTTGGAATAGACGGAGTTTTTGCCTCAACCTCTTTTTCAAGCGGAAATTCCTGGCGTTGGGACACCCACCTTGCAAATGTTCCGTTCTACTATGAGTTCAGCGAAAACAAAAGCTTTGATGACCCGACTCTTGCCGGCCTCGGCTCGGGCAGAATTGATTTTGCCTACAGCGATAATTTCAAAAACCTTTTCGACCTTTATATCAACAATTCGGGAACACCGAAAAGCCTCATCGGCAGCAAGAGCGTCAACGACTCAATGGCTGAATTTGCACTCGGAAAGGTTGCAATGGTTCAAAACGGAAACTGGGCATATAAGGATATTTCCGATGTTGACGGAAACACGGTTAAAAAGGAAAAAATAAAAATGCTGCCCGTATACACCGGCATTGAGGGCGAAGAGAATCAGGGCCTTTGCATCGGAACGGAAAACTACCTTGCAATCAATTCAAAGGTATCAGAGGAAAAGCAGAAGGCCTCCGCGGATTTCCTTGAATGGCTTTTCTCATCCGAGGAGGGAAAGCGGTATGTTACAAAGGAGCTTGGCTTCATCTCTCCGTTCACAACCTTTGATAAAGACGAACGGCCGGAGGATCCCCTTGCAAATGAGATTCTCAACTGGATGGAGAAAAAGGACATTCAGAGTGTTCCTTGGATTTTCACATCGTTTCCGAGCGAAACTTTCAAGCAGGATTTTTCAAGCACACTTTTGCAGTATGCTCAAGGAACTGCTGACTGGGACAAGGTTGTTTCAACCGTTAAGAAATCCTGGCAAAATGAATACCAGGCATAGAAGCTTTAAGAGGTGGCCGCAATGCGAAATAACTTGAAAAAATACTACCCGGTGTTCGTTCTGCCCACGACCGCCTCATTTCTCATTGCATTCGTTTTTCCGTTCCTTGCCGGAATTGTGCTTTCGTTCACAAAATTCACAACGGTTACGAACGCAAAATGGGTGGGGTTTGAAAACTATATCAAGGCGTTTTCAAACGAGGATTTTTTGAACGCACTCTGGTTCACGGTGAAGTTCACAATTGTTTCGGTTATCACAATCAACATCATTGCCTTTGCCCTTGCGCTGCTTCTCACTCGCTCAATCAAGGGCACAAACCTTTTCCGGACGGTGTTCTTCATGCCGAACCTTATCGGCGGAATCGTCCTCGGATATATCTGGCTTCTCATCATCAACGGAGTTCTGCAGTTTTTCGGCGTAACCATCACCTATGACGCAAGTTACGGCTTCTGGGGACTTGTTATTCTGACGAACTGGCAGCTCATCGGCTATATGATGATAATCTATATTGCCGGCATACAGAACATTCCGGGTGATCTCATTGATGCGGCAAAGGTTGACGGCGCAGGATTCTGGGGAATACTTCGCCATGTCATCATTCCCATGGTAATGCCCTCAGTCACCATTTGTCTGTTCCTGACTATCACAAACTCATTCAAGCTTTTTGACGCAAACCTTGCCCTTACAGACGGAGCGCCGGGGCGGGAAACATCAATGCTTGCACTCGATATTTACAAAACATTTTATGCACGGACAGGCTGGCAGGGCGTCGGTCAGGCAAAAGCGGTGGTCTTTTTCATCATTCTTGCCGCCATTGCACTGCTCCAGCTTGCAATAACAAGGCGCAGGGAGGTTGAAGCATGACAAAAGGAAAAACAAAGCTCGGTCATGCCCTTGCCTATGTGATACTCATTCTCATGTCCGTTATTTTCCTTGCACCCATATTTATTGTTCTTTTCAATTCGTTCAAATCAAAGCTTTATATTGCAAGCGAGCCGTTCAGATTTCCGACGGCCCAAACCTTTGCCGGCCTTGAAAACTATATCGGAGGACTTGCAAAAACGGACTTTTTCAGTGCGTTTGGACGCTCGCTCTTCATCACGGTATTCTCCGTTGCCGCAATTGTTCTTTTCACCTCAATGACAGCATGGTATATCACAAGAGTTAAGAATAAATTCACCTCGTTTTTATATTATGCTTTTGTTTTTTCAATGATCGTTCCCTTTCAGATGGTCATGTTCACAATGGTGAAAACGGCAAACACATTGAATCTGGACAATCTTTGGGGAATCATTGTTATCTATCTCGGCTTCGGCGCAGGTCTTTCGGTTTTCATGTTCAGCGGCTTTGTCAAGAGCGTTCCGATTGAAATTGAGGAGGCGGCAATGATTGACGGTTGCGGCCCGATACGCACCTTTTTTCTTGTTGTTTTTCCGATTATGAAGCCGACCGCAATCACAGTTGCAATCCTCAACGCAATGTGGATATGGAACGACTATCTCCTGCCGTATCTTGTTATCGGAACAGATTACAAAACCATTCCAATTGCAATTCAGTACCTGCGCGGCGGTTACGGCTCAATTGACATGGGCGCAATGATGGCAATGCTTGTCCTTGCGATAATCCCCATTGTTATTTTCTATCTTTTCTGTCAAAAATATATAATAAAAGGCGTTGTTGCGGGTGCGGTCAAGGGATGATCCGCAATGGAAAGGGCTTATTATGGCAAGTATTACACTCAAAAATGTTTTCAAAATCTATCCCGACGGGTTCACCGCCGTTAACGATTTGAGCCTTGAAATCAGGGACCGGGAGTTCGTTGTGCTCGTCGGTCCCTCCGGCTGCGGAAAATCAACAACCCTGCGGATGATTGCAGGGCTTGAGGAAATTTCAAAGGGCGAGCTTTATATCGGCGACCGACTTGTTAACAGAATTGCACCCAAGGACAGAGACATTGCAATGGTTTTTCAAAGCTACGCACTTTATCCGGACAAAACCGTCTATAAAAACATATCATTCGGCCTTGAAAGGCGAAAAACACCTAAGGATGAAATTCAGAAGCGGGTTATGCAGGCGGCAAAAATTCTTGATATCGAGCATCTTCTCAACAGAAAGCCCCGTGCTCTTTCCGGCGGACAGAGACAGCGTGTTGCTTTAGGCCGTGCCATTGTCCGCTCGCCGTCCGTTTTTCTTTTTGATGAGCCGCTTTCAAATCTTGATGCAAAGCTACGCACCGCCATGCGTTCGGAGATTACAAAGCTTCACAAAAATCTTGACGCAACATTCATCTATGTAACCCACGATCAGACAGAAGCAATGACAATGGGCGACAGAATTGTTGTTATGAAAGACGGTGTGGTTCAGCAGGTTGCAAAGCCTCAGGAGCTTTATGACGCACCGTGCAATATGTTCGTTGCCGGCTTCATCGGTTCACCGCAGATGAATTTTATTGAAGCCGTTCTCAGAAACAAAAACGGCAGACTTTACGCCGCCGTAAATGATGAAGCCATTCCCCTGCCCAAAACCGAAATTCTCAAAGAACTGCCCGACGGAAAAAGAATCGTTCTCGGAATAAGACCCGAAAGCATCATTACAGAAAAGGAACGCTTCTTGCAGGATGAGCCGGTTCTCTGCGGAAAGGTTGACATTTGCGAACTCATGGGCAGCGAAGTTTTCCTCTATGTTGACTGCAAGGACACCCGTCTGACCGTGCGTGCCCCGTCATACAGTGCACCAAAGGCAGACGAGGAAATTCTCTTTCAGCTTCCGAAAAGCAGATTGCACATTTTTGACGCAGAAACCGAAACCGTTATAAGGTAGCCACGAAAGAGCGTAAAGTCCGGCATAACGCGCATTGCAGATAAATGGCAAAGAAAAACGCCTCCAGTTTGCTGCAACTGCAAACTGGAGGTGAATATTATTGAATTTTGCTTATACTCGAATAAGCATAGGATCAATAGTGCTTAACACCGCATACGCAGGTTTCGTTAATCTTGAAGAGCTTCCAGATGATGCGGAGAATCTTATAGAGAAACGCTCTGAATCCGGTAGCGTGGCAGATGCAGGAATCTGTTCCGTCTTCAAGATACATAGCCATATCGCAGCCTTCACACTTTCCGTCACCGTTGAGATCCATGTGTTCCTTCATCGGAATCTCCTGCTGAGCAACGAAGACCATTCCGCAAAGTGAACAGTGGCTTCCGGCAGTCTTTCCGACGCTTGTGCAGGTTGCTTCAACGGCATAGTCAGCAACACGGTTGTGACCGCCCTTGGGAAGAGTCTGAACATCCCATGTCTTGCAGCGGTCGCAGTATCTTCTCTGCGAACCTTCCTCAACGCAGGTTGCCTTCTTTGTAACTTCCCAATCGCCGTAGTTATGACCAATCTTTCCGATAGCTTCGGTCTGGCTGTGTCCTTCGTCCTTATCTGTGCATCCGGTTGTGCAGGTACGAACCTTTACACCGTTGGTGTCACAGGTCGGTGCGGTAACAACAACCCATTCGCCGTAGGTATGAGCAAGCCTCGGAAGTTCAACATACTTACTTGCATCCTGTTCAAGGCTCTTGCATTTGACGCAATAATGTGCCTTTGAGCCGGTTGAATGGCAGGTCGGTTCAATGACTATCTTATAGTCGCTTGAATACTCGTGACCGAGCTTCGGCAGATAGTCCTTTATGATTGAGCTGTTTTTGCAGACTGTGCAGGTATAGGTTGTGTAACCGTCCGTATCACAGGTGGGCGGAGTAACAATACCGTTTTGAGGATATACATGCTCGCCGACTCCCGTGGAGATAATCTCCTTTTTGTCGCAGATGTAGCATTTTCTCTCCCTCTTGCCCTCAACCATGCAGGTGCCAACAGAAATGACTGTCCAATCAGTCCATGTGTGACCCTTCGCGGGAATGTATGAGATATCCTCAAGAAGCTTTCCGCAAACGGAGCACTTGGTTGTTACTGTTCCGCCGTTTGTGCAGGTCGGTTCAATTGTAATAACCTGTTTGGTGTGCGGAGCCTTTTCAATTGCAACTTCGCTGATAATCTTTTCGCAGTGTCTGCAGACGATGCGTACATAACCCTCAGCCTCGCAGGTTGCATCCTTGGTTATTGTGTCGGTACGGTCGTGGTTGAGCATATCAGCAGTCTTGACAAACTTCTGAGCATCGCAGTGCTTACATTTATATACTGCATAACCGTCTGTTAAGCAGGTCGGTTCAACAACAATTGCTGCATTAGTACCAAATTCATGCGCACTTATGTTCATTTCAAGCTCAGTTACTCT
>JAEDHZ010000051.1 GCA_016292705.1 Clostridiaceae bacterium | reverse complement strand
AACTGCCGCAGTTTTTGCGGCAGTTCTTTTTGTTTTTGCGCAAACAAAACAGCCGCTTTCAGACCTGTCGGAAACCGGTGGTTCCGATAAGCTGAAGCGGCATATTCAGTGTAACTGAAAGTGAATCAATTTATTTATCAGATTTTTTGAAAAGATTGAAAAAGAGGGAGTTCTTCCTCTTGATCTTTTTTGGACTGATGCAGGTCTTTTCAGTGTAAGTGGAGACGCCTTCAAGAACGGATTTTTCGCAATTCTGACAGACCTGACGCCCTTCCGGTATTTCATCCCCACACATTAAGCAGTGTTCACTTTTGAAAACAATCAATTCCTTATTCTTCATATATAAACCTCGTGCCTATGATACTATTGTGTCTGGATATAGCATATATAATACACCGAATCTGTGTAAAATTTTGTCGAAATGTGAGTATTAAACACATTTTATCGGCATTTAGAACGAAAATACACATAAAGCATTTATGTTTTCACCGTATTTCTGTTGCTGATATTATTGGACTGACGATAAAAAGCTTTGTTTTTTGCCCGGAATTTTGATGATGTCTGTTCCGTGAACGCTAACCGAGTCTTTACATTTTTGTCGTTTTGTGGTAAAATATTCAGGATTATCAGATAATTCAATGTCTGATTTATAAAGGCATAATTCGCCTGAAAGGGGAAAAATATAGTGAGCAGAAGAATTATTGTTGCAGGCGCAGGACACGGCGGTCTTATTGCCGGTGCTTTGCTTGCAGAAAAAGGCTATGATGTTACCGTTTATGAAAGACATATTAAAGACGACCTCGGCTATGACTGGGAGGACTCCGTTGAAAAAAAGATTTTCCGTGAGTGCTCGTTGCCTGAGCCGGACGAAAGTTCGCTGAGGGTCGGCGGCAGCATGAAATTCTATAATCCGAATCTCAGATCATCAATAACTGTCAGACCGTCTGCCGAAGGCAATGTCATGATTGAGAGGAAGATGCTTTATAAAATGCTGCTTGAAAATGCGGAGGAAAAGGGTGTTCGTTTTGTTTTCAACACGGAAATCCTGTCTCCGATAACGGATGGTCTGCGTGTTGTGGGAATAAGAACCAACGATGGAGATGTGTTCGGTGACCTTGTTATTGACGCCGCCGGAATCAATTCACCAATCAGACGCAATCTTCCTGTTTGCTGCAATGTTGACCGTGACTACGGCTACGGTGAATGTTTCTATGCCTACAGAGCATATTTTGATAAGCTCCCTGCTGCTGAGCCGGATGTAAAATATGAGGTTTTCCTCAAACCCGGCGGAGAAAAAGGTATTTCTTGGGTCATTACCTGGGGCGATGAGGTTGATGTTCTCATCGGAAGAATGCAGCCGCCCTCAAAGCAGGAGCTTGAAGCCGAGCTTGAAAAGATGAGAGAATTCAGTCCTCAGATTGGTCACAAGGTCCTGCGCGGAGGTGAAATCGGTCAGATACCGGTACGCCGTCCGCTTTCCGTCATGGTCTGTGACGGCTATGCCGCCATAGGCGACAGCGCATACATGACGCTTCCCATGACAGGTTCCGGAATCTGTGCATCAATGCGCGCCGGAATGATTCTTGCGGATGTTGTTTCAAAGGATGTTAACGATGAGTTTTCCGCAAAAACTCTCTGGGAATATAACAAAAGGTATATTCTCCATTTCGGTCTTAACTTTGCTGCAATTGATATTCTTAAAAATATCCTTATCTGCATGGAAACTGACGGAATTAACTTCCTTTTTGATAAGAATATCATTACCGAGAGCGACATGAGCTTCGGCAAAGGTCAGGGTGGAAGTATGTCGTTTTACGACATGGCTTCAAGGGCTTTCAAGGGAATCGGAAATCTTCCCGTTCTTTTGCGGACAGCGGGAGCACTTTCAAAAGGCGATGCGGCGAAAAAGGCATACCGTGAAATTCCAAAGGAATATGACGAAGCTGCTGTTATCAAATGGAAAGAGGATGTTCTTGCTGCAACAACCCTCATGGTCAGATAAACTACGGACAACGGATTATAAATATATCGGAGAAAGCAATGCGCAATAAAAAATATGTTAAAGAAAAGCTTGTGCTTTATCTTTTCAAAATTCTGATAACGGCCGTATATACCAGAGCTATGTATTACTGCTGGGTGAGGTTCTTCAACCCGTTGATACCCACGCCGTTCTTCAGACTCGGTAACTATTTCATGGCCGCTTTGATAATGTTCCTTTATGTGACCTTTGTCAAGTTTTACGGCGGCTTTCAGGTTGGAACGGCAACACGGTCTGATCTGATTTTCTCGCAGATAATTGCAATAGCGTTCCTTCAGGTGACAAGCTACATTGTCTTTTCGCTTCTGAGCTATCGCCTGGTTTCAATTCTTCCGTTTGTTGTGATGTTTCTCACATTTTCTGTTTTTTCCGTTCTCTGGGTTTTCCTTGCGGATTTTTGCTATTACAAAATACACGCAATCAAAAGGACTGTTGTTGTTTTCAACAATGTTGATTCTTATATCTCGCTCAAGGGTATCAGAAAGCTTGAAAGGCGTTTTCGTGTTGTTCGCACTCTCAATTCGGAAAAGACTTCTCTTGAGGAACTTTTTGAAATCCTTGAAAATGCGGACGCAGTTTTCCTTTGCGGAGTTCCGTCCGATTACCGCAACGAGGTTGTAAAATACTGCATTGCCGAGGGCAAGGTGGCATATATCAAGCCGAAAATTTCCGACACCATCATTCGCGGCGGAAAAACCATTCAGCTTATGAATGTCCCTGTCTACCGTTGCAAGCGCAACGACGGGAACCTTGTTTACCTTTTTTCAAAGCGTCTTTTCGATATTGTTTTGTCGCTTATCGGTGTCATTGTGCTTTCGCCGGTCTTTCTTGCCATTGCGGTTGCAATCAGGCTTGATGACCACGGTCCTGTTTTCTATAAACAGAAAAGGCTCACAGCAGGCGGAAAAGTTTTTGAAATCCTCAAGTTCCGCAGTATGCGTGTTGACGCAGAAAAGGACGGAGTTGCCCGTCTTGCCGGTGATGATGACGACAGAATCACCAAGGTCGGAAGATTTATCAGGAAGCTTCGTCTTGATGAGCTTCCGCAGATTTTCAACATTCTTTCAGGCTCAATGTCAATAGTCGGTCCCCGTCCGGAAAGGCCGGAGATTGCTGCCGAGTATGAGGCACACATGCCTGAATTTGCACTCAGACTTCAGGTTAAGGCCGGGCTCACCGGCTATGCTCAGGTATACGGAAAGTATAATACTCCGCCCTATGACAAACTCCAGATGGACTTGATGTATATTGCAAATCAGTCACTTCTGGAGGATCTGCGTCTGATACTCATGACACTGAAAATCATGTTCATACCCTCAAGCACAGAGGGAATAAGCGGTGACAGCCGCACGGCTGAACGGGAACGAAAAAACGATAATTGACATGTTTGAGAAAGCGGAAGTATATGAATAAAAAAGAAGTTGTTGTAATAACCGGCGCAAGCAGCGGAATTGGTCGTGCCTGCGCCGAGGCTTTTCTCCGGGACGGCTGTGTTGTCTATTCTCTGAGCAGAAGCAAAAAGTTTGACGATACCTGCCACATCACCTGCGATGTTACGGATGAGAATCAGGTTGAAGCGGCGTTCGGAGAAATATTTGAAAAAGAGGGGCAAATTGACCTTCTGATAAACAATGCCGGTTTCGGAATTTCCGGAGCGGTTGAGTTCACCTCTCTGTCTCAGGCAAAAAAGCAGTTTGATGTGAACTTTTTCGGTTGCTTTTTGTGCTGTCGTGCTGTTTGCGGATATATGAGGAAGAACAACGGCGGAAGAATAATCAACATCAGTTCAATGGCTGCACCTCTTTCGATACCGTTCCAGGCGTTTTATTCTGCCTCAAAAAGTGCGGTGAATTCCCTCACTCTTGCCCTCGCAAATGAGCTTCGCCCGTTCAATATCAGCGTTTGCGCACTGATGCCCGGTGATGTCAGAACATCATTCACTCAGGAACGGGAAAAGGAAGTTTCCGGAGAGTCAGTTTATGGCGATATTATTGCAAAAAGTGTTGCGCAGATGGAACATGACGAGCAAAACGGGATGAGCCCGGAAAGAATTGCAAAAGCCGTTCATGCCCTCGCACGGAAAAAGAACCCGAAGCCGCTTTCAACGACCGGTGCAAACTATAAGCTTTTCGCAGTCCTTTCAAAGCTGCTTCCCGTCCGAGCTGTTAACCGCATTATCGGAATGATATACGGCGGATGATTTATACGCTGATTGCAAAAAAAGAAAGGTGTGATTTTTTTGAACGAAGAAAACGGTTATTACACACCGCCTCAGCCTCAGAACTATTACGGCGCTCCGGATCGGATGATTCTTGAACGCAAAAGGAGAGAGAAAAAGGAACTGCGGCTGCAGAGTGCATTTGCTTCATGCGCCGTGCTAACGCTTGTTCTTGTTCAAAACATTTTGGTTTCGCTCATGACGCTCGCCGGGCTCTACGAAAAATACATGAGCGACTCTCTTTTCCAGGCCGGAGTGGATATTCTCATCATTCTTTTGTCAGTTCTGCTTCCGTTTTCTGTTTTCGGAAAGCTGATTGAAAAAAAGTCAGGACTGAAAAACAGCCTGCCGTTTGAAAAGCCTAAGGCAAAAGGACTGATGCCGCTTGCCGTGGTTTCAGGACTCGGATTCTGCATGGCTGCAAACATCGTCACAAATATGCTCATATCGTTTGTTTCCGCTTTCGGTGTTGAGCTTTCCTCGCCGGAACTTGCAATGCCTGAGGGTGCCTTCGGTTTTGTTGTTTCGTTTTGCCGGATCGTTGTTGTTGCGGCTTTTGTTGAGGAAATTGCTTTCAGAGGCTACATTATGCAAAACCTCAGAAAATTCGGAGACGGTTTTGCAATTGCAATGGCGGCTCTTGTTTTTGCTTTAATGCACTGCAATCTGATTCAGGCTCCGTTTGCGCTTATTGTTGGTTTTGCCTTGGGTTATCTGAGCATAAAAACAGGAACGCTCTGGACAGCCGTCATTATCCATGCGCTCAACAACTGCGTCTCTCTCGCTATTTCGTATCTGAGCGACAGTGTTGAGGAAAAGCTGCTCAATTACACTGTCTCGCTGATGATATATGCACTCATCTTAGCCGGTATTCTGTGCTTTGTTGCATTTGTGAAAAGGGCAAACAGCCTTCCGGGTTTCAGAACACGGACTGCGCTTTCCTTACCGTCAAAGGTGTTAGCATATCTCACAACGCCGCCTATGCTTCTTGCCATTGCGCTGATGCTTTATTTCACTGCTCAGTATGTTAAAACCGTGGGGTGACGGCGGTGGAAAAAAGATTCATGGAAAGGGCTTTGGCTCTTGCACACACTGCGGCTGAGGACGGAGAAATCCCTGTCGGAGCTGTTGTTGTGAAAGGCGGAGAAATCATCGGTGAGGGAAGAAACCGTCGTGAAAAGGAAAAAACACCGCTTGCACATGCGGAGATTGAAGCCATACACAAGGCTGCAAAAACGCTTGGTGATTGGAGGCTTTCCGGCTGTGAGCTTTATGTTACGCTTGAGCCGTGCAGTATGTGCGCCGGCGCAATAGCTAATTCAAGGCTTTCAAAGCTTGTTTTCGGTGCGTATGACGAAGCGGCAGGAGCAGTTATCAGCCGGGAAGACGGTCTTTCTCCTTTCAACAACGCAATGAGTGTTGTCGGAGGTTTCCTTGAAAGCGAGTGCAGGTCTTTGCTTACGGAATTTTTCACTGCTTTGAGGTAAAGCATTCGTTATCTATTATCCATTATCTCTTATCTATTATCTAAAAGCGCAAAAAAACAAGTGGATGTGTGATGTATAGTCATACCTTGGCTTTACACTTGTCATTGTTTGCAGAGCTTACTTTTATTGGTAGGCTCTGCTTTTTCTTTGGTTTCTTCTGCGGAAGTTGTCAGCGATAACTGACTGAGGGAGGGAAAAATATTTTGCATTGTTTTATGAGTTTTGCACAAATAATGTGCAGTCTGCACAAAAAAAATGTGCAGTTTTGCAATATGTCTTGAAATTCATGAAAATTAATGGTATTTTGAAACTGAGAAAACCGATACGACACGATAATGCTTTGCGCCTTTTCTGTTATGTTCTTATAATCTAATTTAAAGATAAATTCGAAATATCACAGTTGCTCAAAGTATTAAAAGAAAGGAGAACAAAAATGAAAACTCCACCGGTAATTTTCCTGCCGTTGTCAGAGCGAAAGGCAACGGTAAATTGTATAGTTAGGAAAGAATAATAAATATATGGAGGTTGTTATATGTTTAAACGATTATTATCTCTATTTCTTGTATTTGTTTTTTCAATTATTTTGGTTATACCGTCTTTTGCCGCAACCCCGACAATCAACTATTGGTATTCTGATTATAATCGAGTCGGATACACATTGTTAGAAGGTTCATACTGCACATACAATTTAGTGCAGAACGACAGCACTTTCGCCTCAAGGTTTAACACAGCCGTGGCGCATGCAGAGGATGTGTGGGATGCTGTGCTACCGCTTTCGATATTTTCAGCACCAGCAAACTATGCTCTGTATAGTATTTATGGCGGAACATGGTCACAGCTTTACTCTATATTCCCCGATTTGTTGATAGACGATGCCGGTTTGACTTCAGTGAATTTTACTGGTACAACTCATACTGTGAAATATAACAATACTAACAAAACAGTTGAAAGATTAAGTGTTGGACAAACCGCGATAATTAAAAGGGCGTCTGCAACACAAGCAAACTATACTAATATTGCGACTCATGAAATGGGCCATATGTTCGGTTGGATTGGGCATTCTTCATACACCGGTGATGTGATGTATGCATATGAATCTTCAAACATCACACTGACCAATAGGGACAAACGGCAAATTAAACAGATTTACAACTTATTTTACAGCTAAGGAGGGAATTTGTTGTGAAAAAATCAATAGCAGTTATTGCAGTGGTTCTCATCGTTGCGGTTGCAGTGGCGGCGGCTTTCTTAGGAAGCTCACCTTTTGAAAAAAAGGAAACCGAGCCGCAGACTTCGGCGCAGACAAATCAATCCGCCGAAGTCGAAGTCAACAGACTTTCCTCTGCGCCTTATTCAGATGTCGAGGATATTTGTAAGCATTCAACCAACATTGTTAAAGCAGTTCTTCTTTCTTCCGAAAAATTCAATTACTATTTGAACGAAAGCGTTTTCCGTGTCATTGAGGATTACACGGAAAACACCCCCGAGGAGATTTATGTTTATGACGAAGCGGACGAGAGATTGATTTCAGGAAAGGAATATTATCTTTTCCTTCAAAGTGGGGGAAGCGCACTTTATCCTCACCCCATTTTTTCAAGCACAATTAAAGGAACAGTTCTTGCAGTCGGGGAAAACGGTATCGAAACCGTTGAAAACGGAAAGGTTGAAATAAACCCGTCAGAGGTTGAAAAAAATGCAAAGAACGCCTTGAAGAAAGGTATTGTCGGTTCTGCACTCGGAAAACGTCTCAAGGTTTCTTCTTCGACCGACAAGTCAGTTCTGGCGGACGAAGCAGATGTGATTGCTGAAATCAAGGTTTCGCATGAAGTCGCTCAAAACAAATATGTTGCCCGCTATCAGGTTGACAGCTTCAGGGTTGCTGACGCAAAAGACAGCAAAAGCAAAGAACTCGGAAAGCTTGATTATATTCTTCTTCCGCCGGGACTTAAAGCCGATACTGCTTATTATGTCTTTATGAAGCTTGATCCGGACGGTGGTCTTGTACCCTTCTCAAGAGCCTATCCCGTCATTGAAAAAAGTGAAATCGACCTTGAGGACTATATAACCGATAAATGAAAATGACGGGTAACTCCGTGTATCGTGACAAAAGAAAAGCTCCCCGTGAAGGTGCATTGCACTTTCACGGGGAGTTCTCTCATTTAATCATTAAATTATTTAATCATTCCGTGATATCTGCCCATCCAATACGGAAGAGTGTAGGTCGTTGAACCTTCCATAACTTCGGACTGCGATTCTGTTCCGAGGCGATAGGTTGAGCCGTTATATTTGTGCAGTTCTCTTTCATCGGGAGCGGCAACCTTCCAGGGGAGCTTTCCGCCGCAAAGAACAACGCCGATTATCTGAAGGATTCCGTTCTTGTTCTGATAAAACTTAGGTTTTTTAACATTCGGGTCGTAGGAGAGTTCAGCAGTTCCGCCGATTCCGGCTGCTTCCAGGTCAAACATTGTGATATCGTCACGATTGCTGTTTGAGGCAAGATAGCGTCGTGTATCTATAGGATGGCGGTTAAGCGACCATGAAGCGGTTTCAATGAGGCTGTTGCCGTAGATGTCGGTTTTCTCCTCGTTGGGATATGCGAGCTGATAGATGTAATACCAGCAGGGGTTTTCGCTGTGAGAAATGGAATACCACCAATCGTTGAGACCTTCTCTATAGTATGAAAGGAGGGTTTCGTCATCCTCCATCTGGAAAAGGAGATAGTAGGCAAGCATAGCCATTTCCTCATCGGAATAGTTAAGGATGATGCGGTATACAAAGCGGAACAGGTCGGTGCCGACAATCGGGCGGAGAATGAAGCCGATGATCGGAGAAACACTGTTTGCATATTCAAGAATGGACATGTTATAGCGTTCAAGTTCCTGTGTCATGACTTTTGCATATTCATAAGCCGGGTCGAGCGCCGCCATGCGGTATTCATTCTCCCATTTCTGGTCGCCTGTGACATAGGCGGCAAGCTTGAAAGCGGAAAGAATTACCGATGTCTGGAGCGGTGCACCGCCGAGCACCTGTCCGTTGTGGAGATAGGTACGGTTGAATTTTCCCCATGTGGTGGGCTGACCGCTTCCGTCGCAAAGGGAGTAGCCGTTGTCAACAATGTGCTGAGCAAAGGAATCCATCGTTCTTGCAATAAGCTGCCTGATTTCTTCGTCCTCCGGACCGAGAATATCATAAGCGAGCTTATAGATGAATAGATGTCCGATAATTTCATCCGAGCTTGTGTCGCCTTTGTAAACGATGTCGCTGATATCGTAGCCGGAGCCGATGAGATCGTTCCAGAGCCTTTGAGGAATTTCTCCGGAGGCGTCAACAGTCACACCGCGGAGGTTTTCTCCGCTGAGGAGATAGCCGGCCTCGGTTTGTTTCTTTGTTGAAACACCTGTTGCTGTTCCGTCTCCGTTGTGTTTCCAATGGATATAGCCGTCAATTTCCTTGCCCTCTTCACTGAGGGAATAGGTTCTTGCCCAGAAGCCTTCAAGAAGCCGTGTTCTCTTTGCGGTGTCTCCCGAATCA
>JAEDHZ010000050.1 GCA_016292705.1 Clostridiaceae bacterium | reverse complement strand
CAATAGAATTTCCGGAACAACAACGGGCGCCCCTCGGGACGCCCGTTAAAAACAGTTTAAGTTACAGTGTTTCTGCAAGCTCTTTTATGTATTTTTTGAAATCTTCTCCGATTTCATCATGCTCAAGAGCAAATTCGCAGTTTGCTTTCATAATTCCGAGTTTGTTGCCCATGTCGTAGCGTTTGCCCTCAAAATCGAGCGCAAGCAATCCGAACTTTTTTGCAAGAAGAACCATTGAGTCGGTGAAATAGACCTCACCGGCTTTTTCGTTTATCGGAGTGCTGTCAATGATGTCAAAAATCTCGGGCGGCATAACGACTCTTCCGAGAATGGAATAGCAGGAGATAATCTGATCCTCCGTCGGCTTTTCGATAATGTCGTGACATTCCATAAGTCTTCCGTCAAGCGCAGTTACATCAAGCGAGCAATATTTGCTCACATCCTTTCGCGGCACTTCCTTCACTCCGACAACACCTTTTTGATACTTTTCAAAGGCATCGCACAGCTGACCGATGACGGGCTTTCCGCCCCTGTTTGTGATAACATCGTCACCGTAGAGAATTGCGAACGGCTCGTTACCGATGAAGTTGCGTGTTTTTGCAATTGCGTCCGCAAGGCCGTTGGTTTCCTTCTGGCGCAAAAAGTATATGTTCGCCATGTGTACCGGCTTGAGGATGTCGTCATATATCCTCTTTTTTGACGGGTTGTTCCTGAGACTTGCCTCAAGTTCAAACGAGTGGTCAAAGTGATCCTCAATTGCTCCCTTTCCGCGGTTCGTGATGATGAGGATTTCTTCAATACCGGCTTCAACGGCTTCTTCAACAATATACTGGATTGCCGGTTTGTCAACAATGTTGAGCATCTCTTTGGGTATCGACTTTGATGCCGGAAGAACTCTTGTTCCGAGCCCTGCGGCGGGAATGATAGCTTTTCTGATTTTCATATAGTATTTCTCCTTGTTATTTATATTACAGTATTACTGAATGAAAAGCATGACAATGTTCGGAATAATGTATACAGCTGCGAGCGCAAAGAAAGCTGCGTGGGGATTCACAGCGCTATTGCGCAAAAAGAAATGGGAAAAGATCAGCGGATCGGAAATCTGAGCCGCCTCATTGAGTACCCGTGTAACATATTTTTTATAAAGTCTGTCCGCAATGAGGGCAGAAACAACAGACAGCGCAACGGTCAGAATGCAGAGGACATAGACGGGAAAAGAAGCTTGCAAAAAGTTGTTGTATGCAGCGGCAAAGGCGGCGTCTGTTGTTGAATTTTTTGCAGCCTCAAGAACAGCGGCGGAAAAGGACTGGAACTTTTCCATGAGAGGAAGCATAATGATTGAAATTGCAACCCTGAGCGTAAGAAAGACCGCACCGGCTTTGTATAGCTTTCGATAAAAGAACCAGAACGGAGAAAAGAAAAACGCAGCCCAGTTCCAGGTGAGCGAACCGGTGCTTTCAATTTTCCTGAATTTGTTGACATAGCGCACAGCGTTTGAGGAAACAAAAACAAGAACCCTCTTTATCGGATTGGAACAGATGATTTCCTGCTCCTGCTCTTTTGTGAGGCCGGGGGCAACAATTTTTGCCCTTGCGTCCAGCATCCTTTCAATGTCCGCACCCGTTGCCGTTCCGTTGAGGATGTTGTTTTGAACATCCAGCATCTCCTCGTTGAGTCTGTCATCTTCATCAATTTCACGGTTGAGGCGTTGCTCTTTTTCAAGCAGATTCACGCCGAAAAGGGTGAACTTCTGGCCGCAGACTTCGCAAAAGGGTGATCCCGGCGGATTTTCATGGCCGCAGGAAGGGCAGACAAGTTGTTGTTCTTCGTTTTGCTTTTTCTCTTTTTCTTCGGAAACGGGCGTTGTCACCTCGCCTTGCCAGACAAAGCCGGTTTCATGCAAAGAGGCATTGACACATTCGTCGTTTTCTTCATAGCATTTGCGGTGCTGTGGTGTTCCGCATTCGGGGCAGACAACAATGTCTTCGCCCTGCTTGAATTCATTTTTGCAACCATCGCAGATAGAGTTTTCGTATCTCATTTTGTTCCTTTCCATGTTTATAAAACTTAATCTATATTATAGTCCGTAATGTATTATTTCAGCCTGAAATCCGGCGCATTATTTTTGACGAACTTCGTCCATATATCATTCTACAGTTTTTTGGAAAAATTGCAATTGCTTTGAGTCGTTTTTTCAGCATTTTTTCAAAAAAAGCCGGGTTTTTTGCTTTTTTGGTTGCTCTTTATGTGAAAAGTATGTATAATATATAAGTTAATATGCCTTATTATGATTATTTGAAAGGACAGAACCCATGATTTAATAATTTTTTGTCCGGAAACTTACTAACTTCAACGATATACACGAAAGGATTGTTTTTTTGATGATTCAATTTGAAGAACTCAGACTCCGACTTCTCGAAAGCGAAAAGCCTCTTTCGGAGCTTGCCTCCGCACTCGGACTTTCAAAAATGAGCGCAGAGATTGAAGAGCTTGAAAAGCAGACTGCCGCCGAGGATTTCTGGGGAGACCTTGCAAACTCCCAGAAGGTGCTCCAGCGCATTGCTTCGCTCAAAAACAGAATCAAAGCTTATGACGATCTCAAAACCGCTTATGATGACGCTCTCATGATGATTGAGCTTTCCGATGAGGAGGGAGACCTTGACCTTGTTGATGAATGCAAGGCAAGCGTTGAAGCGGTTGAAAACGAGCTTGAAAAGCAGACGCTTTCAACCCTCCTTTCCGGTGAATATGACGCAAAGAATGCCATTCTCACTTTCCACGCCGGCGCAGGCGGAACGGAGGCGCAGGATTGGTGCCAGATGCTTTTCAGAATGTACGGTCAGTGGGCAACAAAGCATGGCTATAAGTTCACCACGCTCGACTTCCTTGACGGTGACGAGGCCGGACTCAAGTCCGCCGTTGTTCTTGTTGAGGGCGAAAATGCCTATGGATATCTCAAAAGCGAAATGGGTGTTCACCGCCTTGTTCGTGTTTCACCGTTCGATTCTTCGGGAAGAAGACACACTTCCTTTGCTTCCCTTGAGGTTATGCCGGAAATTGACGATACAATTGAGGTTGAAATCAACCCCGAGGATATCAAGATGGAAGTATACCGTGCTTCCGGTGCAGGCGGACAAAAGGTTAACAAAACCTCCTCTGCCGTTCGTCTTATTCACATTCCGACCGGTATTGTTGTAAGCTGTCAGGTTGAACGCAGCCAGCACCAGAACCGAGAGGTTTGTATGCGTATGCTCAAATCAAAGCTCATTGAAATCAAGGAGCGCGAGCACCTGGACAAGATTGAGGACATCAAGGGCGACCAGAAGGAGATCGGCTGGGGCAGTCAGATCCGCTCCTATGTCTTCATGCCGTATACCCTTGCAAAAGACCACAGAACGGGCTTTGAAATGGGTAACATCAACGCTGTAATGGACGGAGACATTGACGGATTTATCAACGCCTACCTCAAAAAGCAGTCGCTTGATGCGCTTGCAAGCAATATGGAGTGATATTTTCATGAAAAAAATTTTCAGCGCAGTGCTTTCACTGCTTATGATTTTTGCGCTTTGCTCTGTTGCTTTTGCAGCAGGCACACCCGATAAGCTCAGCTTCAATGAGGACGGAACCTTCAGGATTCTTCAGCTCAATGACACTCAGGACATTGACAAAATGAACAAGAAGACTGTTGCTTTCCTCAAGGCAGCCATTGCGCAGGAGCAGCCGGATCTCATTGTTGTTCCCGGTGATATGCTTTCGGATATGTTTTTCGGCGCAACGGAAAAAAGAATTAAAAAAGCGATCATTGCGCTTGCGTCAATTTTCAATGACGCAAAGGTTCCTTTTGCCGTAACTTTCGGAAACCATGACCACGACCTTGAAGACAAGCTTTCAACAACGGAAATGATGGCTGTTTTCAAGCAGTTTGAATATTGCGTTTCCCAGGCAGGTACAACGGAGAATGACCCGGGTTCCTACAATGTTCCCATCTATTCCTCAACCGACAGCTCAAAAATCGCCCTCAATATATACATGATGGACACCAACAACAAGAACAAAGCCGGCACCGGCTATGCCGGAGTTTATCCCGAGCAGGTTGAATGGTATAAGCAGAAGAGTGACGAACTCAAAGCTGCCAACGGCGGAGAGGTTGTTCCGTCCGTTTTGTTCCAGCATGTGCCCGTTAAGGAGATTTATCAGTTTGTTGACAGTGTGACATACAAGGAAGCCCAAAACGCCTGCTTCAGCCTTGGTGAACGCCGGTGGTTTGCCCTCAACCCGAATTCCGGTCTCATCGGTGACGACAATGTTATGGGAGAAGCTCCTTGTTCCGAACCGATTGATTACACCACAGGTCAGTATGAAGCATGGCTTGAAAAGGGAGATATTATCGGCGCATTCTTTGCGCACGACCACGTCAACCGCTTTATGGGAAGAACAAAGGAGGGCATTATCCTCGGCTATAACGGCGGAACAGGCTTCCGTTCCTACGGAGATGGCGACAAAAGGTCGATGAGGGTTTTCAACTTCAACGAAAACGATGTTGAAAACTTTGAAACCCATTCAATCTTTTACAAAGATGTTGTTGGCGAAAGCTTCAGCTATTACTTCACGGATTTCTTGACTCCGGCAATCATCGGTGACATTTTCCGTGCCTTTCTCAAGATGTTCTTCGTCATCTGATGCGGCAAAACCGAATAAACAACCAAGCTCCCGGAGGGTCGTCCGGGAGCTTTGCTTTTGGTTTAATTTTCAAATCAAAATGCCGCTTTCAGCCCGAGGCTTTCAAGCAAGGCTTTTGCCTTTTCAAACTTTTCGGTTTCAAGAAAGGCTTTCGGTTCGTGTGCATCAATGCCGATAACGGCTTTTGCACCCAGCTCCCCGGCAATGCGCCAGAAACAAGAATGTGGATATCCCTCTTTCATTCCGTCTGCAATGCAATGGGAAAGACCGAGAAGATTATATTCAAGCGGCGTGTCCGTTTCAATCGCCTTTTGAACAATCAGTCTTGAGGCTTTTTCGCAGTGCTCGTCAAAATCTCCATAGGTGCGCATGAAGATGTCCGGATGTGCAACATAAAGAAACAAGCCGCTGTCCATTGCTTCAAGAACATCGTTTGTATACTGTTCAATTCCCTGAGGTGTTTTTATCCGTCCGTTATAAACCCCGTGTTTTTCGTCCGGCGAAAAGTGGTGGCCGAGAATGAGATATTCAATGCCGAATTTTTCGCTCATTGCGCAAAGCCACGGAATATATTCCCTGAAATATTCGCACTCAAGACCGAGGTGGATATCAATCTTATCCTTATACTTTTCACGCAGCATACAGACCGAACTGACATAATCCTCAAGTTCGCTTTCCCTCATTCTCATTGAAGAAACAAAGTCCGGCTCATAAGGCCACGGGGTATGGTCGGAAAAGCCGATTGAAGAAAAGGAAGCGTCAATCGCCGCTTTCACATAGTCCTCGTCATTTCCGACTGCGTGGAGACAACGGGCAGTGTGGGTGTGGAGGTTATATTTCATTTTTCGCTGTCGAAAACATTTTTGAACATTTCAAGATGAGCTTTTTTGATAACACTGCTGCTGACCTTTGAAGTGAACACACCAAAGAAACGGGTTGAGTTATTCATCATTCTTGCGTCAATACCGAAGACCATGTTGCTCTTCTTTTTCCAGATACCGTTGACAATGTCGTTGACCATTCTTTCGCAGGAGGTTGAAACCATGTCAAGCATTTTGTCGCTCACGCTGGATTCATTGCCTCTGTCCTGGTTGTGGAAGATATCGGTTTTTGTGAAGCCGGGGCAGACAAGGCCGACATAGAGGCGTCCTCTGTATTCCTCGCGGATGGACTCCGTCATGCTTTTTACAGCTGCTTTACTTGCGGAATAGATTGATGTTCCGGCAAGGGAGCACAGCGCAGCCGAGCTGGAAACATTGATGATGCCGGCGCTCTTTGAATGCAGGAGAATGGGCATCATGACATTCATTGAATAAACAATTGAATAGAAGTTGACCTGCATTGCACGGTCGATGTCCTCAAGGGAGTATTGACCGAACTTGTTGAATTTCGGCAAAATTCCGGCGTTGTTGATGAGGATGTCCGGCTGAATACCTTTTTCAAGAAGGTCATTCGCAAAGTTGCGCCAACTTTCCTTTTCTGAAACATCGAAGAGGTAATATGAGAAGTAATGCGCTTTATCGCCGAGTTCGCTGACCAAGGCCTCCATTCTTTTTTCATTCCTTGCAATTCCGATAACGGTACAGCCGTGCTCAAAAATAAGCTTTTTAACAAGACCTTTTCCGATACCGCTTGACGCTCCGGAAACGATGACAGTTTTGTAATCGAACCAGCAATTAACCATTTTACAATCTCCATTCTTTAAATTCAATCCGAAAATTTTAATCACCTCGATATCCAACAAGGTGTTGACCTTGTTGCTATTTTATAGACGAAACTATACAGAGTTGTAATGAATATGTTAACAAATCGTTAATGAAGCTTGCATAACTTTTGCAGGAAACATTTGAAATTATCGCAGCTTCTTGATAACGCTGATTTTGAGCTTCTTTGCGGTTGGCATAAGCTTTGAATATGCGTAATACTTCATCTTGTTTCCGACAAGGACATATTCGCCGATAAATTCATAGTAATCCGCCGAAAAGCTCTTCTTGAAGTCATAGATTCCCTTGAAGTTGTCCTGGGGAACAAGCGGACCGAGTGTTCCGTCCTCATCAAGAACCGGGGTTTTGACAATGACATAACCGAGATCATGAACTTTGCAGCCCCGGTTTATGCTTTCGCAAAGGCGCAAATAATTGAGGTAATGGCTTGAACGGGTATTGTTGCGGATAACATTCCTTGTTCCGCCAAAAAGGCAGCTGCCCATTCCGGCATAGTAGAATGAAAGTCCGCCTGCAACACAGATGCGGTTTTCCTTTGTGAACTCCTCTGCTTCCTTAATGCGCTTTTCAAAGTGCTCTGTCTGCTTGTCAACGCTGTCAATGATTTCCTGAAGCTGGCGGGCTTTCTTTTCGTGCGCACCGTCTAGCTGGGAAAGAGCCTCCTGCTTTTTCTTCAGGCGTTCATCCTGAAGCTTTTTGTCAAGCTCCTTGTCGTAATAGACCAGCTTCAGGTCGCTGTAACCGTCAAACTCACGCAGGAGCTTTGCGCAGTATTCACCGTTGCGCTCAACAAAATTGTCCCTTTCCGAGGTGTCGTGCATAACACCCATGAAGTCCTCAATTATTGACGGGTCGGCATCGACATCCTTTGAGGTATAGGTTTTTGCAACAAGTCCGCGCTGTTCACCGATCCGGATGCTGTAGCGCACACCCTTGTCGCACTTTTTGAGGATTGCCTTTGCATCGAGAGCGTTTTTGTTTTCATCTTTGAGAGGGATAAAAAGCTGAACGGGCTGCTTGTAGGTATAGTTTTCAATTGAGGGGTTGAGAGTATATCCGAGGGAAAGCAGGGTTTTGTGCATTGCGTGTCCTTCTTCGGTTCTTTCGCCGTTAACACGCAGTGAAACGGGCGGATCCATGATAAAAGCTGTGACTTTGTTTTTTGCAACTTCACCTTTAATGAACCCGGTAAATTCCGAAAGGAGCAGGGTGTTTTCAAGGTTACATACCGGGCCTGCCGGAGCATACCAGATTTTTCCTGCGGCGGGGAGATCCCTTTCCATGACAAGGACGGCAAGAACTCTTTCCCCGTTTTCAAAGCCGGAATAGTATGCGCATTTCCAGGTGGTTTTAACCTTTTCCCACCGTGAGCACTGAATATACTGTCCGCCGTGGGTTTCAATAAAATCATCGTATGCTTTTAAATCGGTTTCCTTTTTGAATGTATACATAATTATCAGTCCTTAATCAGTTGTTTTCAGCGCTTCAAAAACGATCTGCTTTTCGGAAAACGGGAGTTTTTCGCCTTTGACCTTCATGAACTGCTCGTGACCTTTTCCGCAGAGTATTATTATATCGCCCTTTTGCGCAATTGAAAGCGCATAGCGGATTGCCTCTTTGCGGTCGGGAATGATTGTGTACTTTCCGTTTTCCTCTTCAACAAAGGACGCAATCTCACGACAGATTTTTTCGGGGTCTTCAAAATCGGGATCATCCGAGGTAATAACAGTAAAATCGCTCATGCTTCCCGAAACCAGCCCAAGCTCCTGCCTGCGGATTTCGCTGCGGCCGCCTACTGAGCCGAAAAGAGTAATAATCCTTTCCGGATGATACGCTCTTGCGGTTTCAATAATGCTTTTGAGGCTGACGCCGTTGTGCGCATAGTCTATAATGACGGAAAAGTCTTTTCCTGTTTCAAGAACCTCGCCGCGTCCTTTCACAAAAACGGTTTCAAGGCCTTTTTTTATCTCCTCCCCATTTG
Organism: Clostridiaceae bacterium; assembly: GCA_016292705.1. Taxonomy (GTDB): domain Bacteria; phylum Bacillota; class Clostridia; order Oscillospirales; family Acutalibacteraceae; genus UBA6857. Next base: position 915 of record JAEDHZ010000050.1, on the reverse strand, counting down.
CGCCGAAGCTTTCTCCGACAGCGCAGGCGCAGACTGCGTTATATGCGTTAACCTCGCCGGGAAGGGAAACAAAAAAGCTTTTTTCCTCTCCGCCCTGTTCAAAGGAAACATCAACGCCGAGGCGGTGACCGTTTCTTACCTGACGCATTTTTGTAATCCGGTAATCCGCACCGTCATCAAATCCGAATGTGACAACCGGGCAGGGGCATTCTGAAATAATATCTTTTGAAAAAGCGTCATCGGAATTGACGAAGGCTTTTTTGCAGCGGAAGAAAAGCTGCTTTTTCCAGTATGCGTATTCCTCAAAGCTTTCATGCTCGTTCGTTCCGATATGGTCGGGCGAAAGATTCGTGAAAACAGCGGCGGCAAATTCAATCCCGTCAACACGGTGATGCTTGAGACCGAGCGAGGAAACCTCAATCGCAGCCGCTTTGCAGCCGTTGTCCGCCATAATGCGCAAAAGCTTTTGCAGCTCATAGCTTTCCGGCGTGGTGTTCACTGTCGGAAGCACTGTGTCTGAGTATTCCGCACCGACAGTGCCGATGATTCCGCATTCGATTCCGGCCGCTGAAAGCACCGACCTGACAATGTGGGCAACGGTGGTTTTGCCCTTTGTTCCCGTGATGCCGATAACGGCAAGTTCCCTTGAAGGTGCACGGAAAAAGTTCACCGAGCAAACGGCAAGAGCCGCCCTTGTGTCAGGACAAAGGATAATCCGGGCATCCTCCGGAAGCAAAACGGTTTTTTCGCAAAGAAAAACACGACAGCCGTTTTCATAGGCACTTTTTGCAAAGGCATGGCCGTCAAAGCGTGAACCGGAAAGGCAGACAAAAAGCGTGCCCTCTTTTCCCTTGCGGGAGTCATAAACAATATCACTGATTTCACAAACGGGGTTGAAGTCACCGCTGACCGCAA
>JAEDHZ010000049.1 GCA_016292705.1 Clostridiaceae bacterium | reverse complement strand
CATTGATGCCCCAATTGACGAAAACGCCCTGCAGAGTCGGAGAAAGCCAAGCGGAGAAGCAAATGAGCGCAATGGTGAAAACAATGTAAATCGGCAGAGTTACCGCAACATTTGCACCGGAATTGAAGGTTTTCTCCTTGTTAACAAAGAAAGCAACAATCTGAGCAAGAATGTTTGCAATGTTGAAAGCGATGAAATAGCCGAGACCGTTCTTTTCGAGTCCGTCAGAAGCAAACAACCAAAATTCATACGGTTGGGAAATTATCTGCTTGATCTGAGGAAGCAAAAGAAGAACATTGAGCGTTGCAAACTGAACAATCATTGCAAGCAGACTGACAAAGATGAACTTAACAAACTGCCAGAGTGTATTAAGACCCGAGCCCTTCTTTTCAGCCATTGAGTCAATATCTTTGAGCTTAGCCATAAGCCACCGTCCTTTAATAATAAATATTTATGGGTGTAGTATACAATACTGAAAAGCTAAAATCAAGGGATACTTTGAAAAAAGCGCAAGAAAAACCCTCGCCGAAAAAGCGAGGGTCAATCAATTACACGAAGAATCAGGCGTCCTTCTGGTCACCGAGTTCGCGGAAAGATGCAACAAGCTGCATGATGAGGTCTTTAATCTGGTTTACAAATTCGATAATGCTCTGTACAAATGCGTCCATGAGATAATCCTTCTTTCATATAATTTATGCTTACGCTATGAAGATTATAACACGATATGAATAAATTTGCAAGAGATTTAATAATATTTCAAACATTTTGTGAACAATTCATAAACGCCCATAATGATTGCCGTTCTTTTGTGTCAAGGAAGCTCTGATTAAATCTGATATGCAGATTATGCAGTCAGGCTGTGCAATTTTGCAAGAAAATGCAAGTACTATGTGCATCAAAGCGTATGCTGTGATTTATTCACTGTTCCTTAAACCTGACCTCGCCGTTTTCAAGCACACATTCATACTTGTGCTTGGGCAAAACGGTTCCGTCAAGAATCTGTTCGGAAAGTCTGTCCTCAACCTTGCTCTGGATTGCACGGCGCAGAGGTCTTGCTCCGTAGACGGGATCAAAACCGGCGTCAGCAACATCTGCAACAACCTCCGGCGAAAAGCTCATTTCTATTTCCATATCCTTGAGCCTTTCCGCTGTCTTGCGCAGCATGCGGGAAGCTATCTCGTGAATCTCTTCTTTTGTGAGCTGATTGAAAACAATTATCTCATCAACACGGTTGAGAAATTCCGGCCGAAATGCTTTTTTGAGCTCTCCCATAACCGCATCGTGGATTCGGGAGTCATCAAGTGTTCCGTTATCTCCGGCCGAACCGTTGAACCCTATTGCCCTGCCCTCTCCCGCAATGAGCTTTGCGCCGACATTTGAGGTCATGATGATTACGGTGTTCTTGAAATCAATATGCCTGCCCTGAGAATCGGTGAGAACGCCGTCATCAAGAATCTGAAGCAGCATATTGAACACATCCGGATGGGCTTTTTCAATCTCATCAAAGAGAATTACGCTATAGGGTTTTCTTCTGACCTGCTCGGTCAGCTCGCCGCCCTCCTCATATCCGACATATCCCGGGGGCGAACCGACAAGGCGGGATGTGCTGTGCTTTTCCATGAATTCCGACATATCGAAGCGGATAACAGCATTTTCATCACCGAACATTGAAGCGCCGAGTGCCTTGCAAAGTTCAGTTTTTCCGACACCGGTGGGGCCAAGGAAAATGAACGAACCGAGCGGCCTTTTCGGGTCTTTCAGTCCGCTTCTGCCCCGTCTGATTGCCCTTGCAACGGCAGAAACAGCCTTGTTCTGGCCAACAATGCGTTTATGGAGAATTGACTCCATTTCAAGCAGACGCTGGCTTTCCTCCCTTGTCAGCTCCGTTACGGGGATACCCGTCCAGCCGGAAACAATCTGCGCAACTTCATTCGGTGTGACCTCTCCGCCGACTCTTGCAGACTCCTCTTTCCAATTTGTCCTTGATGCCGTGAGCTTTGAGCGAAGCTCCTTTTCCCTGTCACGCAGCGAGGCGGCAGACTCAAAGTCCTGCGAATTGACAGCTGCAGCTTTCTCCTCGTTAATCTGCCTGATATCGTCTTCAATCTTTTTGATTTCCGGCGGCGTTGTGAAAGCACGCAGTCTTACCCTTGACGCAGCCTCGTCAACAAGGTCAATCGCCTTGTCGGGGAGATATCTGTCCGTGATATACCTTGACGACATTTTGACTGCGGCAACAATTGCGTCATCCGTTATCTTCACCTTGTGGTGCGCTTCATACTTGTTCCTCAGGCCCTTAAGGATTGCAACGGTTTCATCCTCGGTGGGTTCTCCCACCTTTACGGGCTGAAAGCGTCTTTCAAGTGCGCTGTCTTTTTCAATATACTTTCGGTATTCCTCAAGTGTTGTTGCGCCGATGACCTGAAGTTCGCTTCGTGCAAGCGAGGGTTTGAGAATATTTGCAGCGTCAACAGCGCCCTCTGCCGAACCCGTTCCGATGAGATTATGCACCTCATCAATGAAAAGGATGACATCCTTTGCCTTGGTGACTTCTGCGATACAGTTTTTTATCCTCTCTTCAAAATCACCTCTGTACTTTGTTCCTGCAACCATTCCGGTGAGGTCAAGCGAAACAATACGCTTGTCACGAAGCAGCTCAGGAACCTCTCCCTCAGCAATCTTCAGCGCAAGTCCCTCGGCAATTGCGGTTTTGCCGACTCCCGGCTCACCGATGAGGCAGGGATTGTTCTTTGTTCGTCTTGAAAGAATCTGAATTACCCTTTCAATCTCCTTTTCACGGCCGATGACCGGATCGATTTCGCCGTTGTTCGCCTTTTTGGTCAGATCCTGACCGTATTTATCAAGATTCGGTGTTGAGGTCTTCTGGGCGTTCTTTCCTGAGGTGCGTCCGTTCTGGGAAAACGGAGAACGGCTTTCTCCCGCATTTGAAAGCTCATCAAGCAAGAGAGGAACAGAAACGCCGAGTTCGGAAAGAATATATGCAGCGCAACCATCACCCTCGCGCAGTATTGCGCCGAGAAGATGCTCGGTTCCGACATATCCGGAGTTCTCGCTCCTTGCAAGGGAAACGGAAAGCTCAATAATATGCTTGCATCGGGGCGTGAAATCATCGGGAGTTAGAACGGTCGGAATACCGACTCCGACGGTACTCCTGATGAGCTCCTCAACCTTTTGCGGAGTTACCCCTCGTGAAAGCAGGAGTGATGTTGCCGCTCCGTTATCCTCCCGGACAATGCCCATCAGAAGATGTTCGCTGCCGATATAGGTGTGACCGAGATTTTCGGCAACCTCAATGGCGGAGTTAAGGGCACGGTTTGCTTTTTCGGTAAAGCCGGTGAATTTATACATACGAATCAACTCCTTGTTTTTTTATGGTTTTATCTGAACGGACGGCAGACATGGTTTTCATGCCCGCCGCCCGATTTTATTTATTATTTCCGACTCAGAGTCTCTTTAACAGATTTTGCACGGATAACATCGCGTTCACGCTGGGAAAGGCTCTCGCCCTGTGTCACATTGATTGTTGCCGGCTGCATTTCAATCAGCAGACGGCTGAGCGTTTCAAGGGGAAGGTCAACTATTCCCTGCGCCGCACCGAGACGAACGAGCGACAAAAGGTCGCAGAATTCATCGCAGCTGATCATGTGGGCGCTGGTGAGGATTCCGTATGCACGCCAGATGCGGTCAATGAATGCGTCATCCTTGAGCAAGGCCTGCCTTGCCTGTGTTTCCTGTTCAGCAATCTGCAAAGCAATGGCGTTCAGGTTCTGAACTGCCGCTTCTTCGGAAATTCCGAGCGTCACCTGGTTGCTGAGCTGGAAAAGAGCTCCGACAGAGCGACTTGTGTTTCCGTATACACTGCGAAGCGTCAGACCGAGCTTCGCAACCGTTGCGGCAAGGCGGGAAATCACCCTGTTTTCCGCAAGCGCCGGAAGGTGGAGCATTACGGAGGCTCTCATTCCCGTTCCGAGGTTTGTCGGGCACTGGGTAAGATATCCGAGGTTTTTATCAAAAGCAACAGCTGCCTTTTCCTCCAGTACTCTGTCATACTCTGATGCTTTTTCATATCCTTCCTTCAAAGCGAGGCCGGGAAGAATGACCTGAATGCGGGCGTGGTCCTCTTCGCAAAGCATTATGCTGACATCCTCGTCCTCAGAAAGGAGCAATGCACGACCTCTCGGGTCGGAGGCAAATTCAGGGCTTATCAGATGTTTTTCCGCAAGCGAAACCGCTTCAAAGGTTGAAAGCGTTTTCATCTCGGTATAGCTGAGATTTTTTCCGCATTCTGCGGAAAGGAATATGTCTCGCATTGCCTCGTTGACCTTTTCCTTTTCGGCAGTGCTGAGCCTGGCGGGAAACGGGTAATCCTTCAGATTCCGGGCCAATCTTACTCTTGTGCTGAGCACAACATCGGAGTGCTCGCCTTTGTTTTCATACCACTTCATTTCATTATTCCCCTTTCAGCTTTTTGATTTCATCCCTGATAACGGCAGCCTGCTCAAAGTTCTGACATTCAACAGCCTTCTGCATATCTTCCTGAAGCTTTGCAATTTTTTCTTCGGTGGAAAGCTCTTTCTTTTTTTGCGGTTGCTTTTTTTCGTCAGGAACTTCGGTATAGGGAACTCTGCCGACATGTTTCGTTCTTCCGTGGATGCGCTGGATGGAGGGGAACAGACGGTCATAGAATTTCTCATAGCAATCTGCGCAGCCGACCATTCCGGTTCGGACAATGTCATCAAAGGTGCTTGAACATTTTTCGCAGCGTTCTGTCTTTGACGATGCAAGGGCAAATGCGCTGTCTTTGAAGAACGAGGAAAAAATGTTTGGAATACTCAACGAAAAGTCATCGAAAAAGTCATCGTAGCCAAGTTTTCTTGCACATTCTTCGCAAAGGTGGTTTTCGGTTGTTTCACCGTTAACAATTCTTTTGATGTGAGTTGTTGCCTCACGCTTTGAACAATTCTGACATAACATAATTCATTCCTCCTGTCAATTATTCATTATTGTAATGAGAAGTTGTTTAAATATTGATGCGCGGACTCTGTCCCTTGTCTGTGGCTCAACTGCTCTCAAGCAAGAGTCACTGACGGCAGTCAGAACAAGCCTTGCATCACGCTCTGAAAGCAGGTCACGGTAAACAAGATTTGCAAGGTGTCCGCGGCAGGTTCCCTCGTCAAGCGAATTGCCGACTGAGTTGACAACATGCATCAGCAGTGTTTCGCCGTCGCAGTTGACCTTTGCAATCCTGATGAAGCCACCGCCTCCCCGTCTGCTTTCAACAATATATCCGCGCTCCGGAGTGAAGCGGGAAGAGATCACATAATTGATCTGACTCGGAACACATCCAAGGTCCTGAGCCAGTGTATTGCGCCGGAACTCAACCTCGTCCTTTCCGTCAAGCATTTCGGATATCATCTGAGCTATCACATTTGAAAGGCTCATATTTTCATCACCTCTTTGACTTTGACTTTCTTTGACTTTCTGTTGTATATTATATCCCGTTTTCATCCTTTTGCAAAGGTCAAAAAAGGTCAAAACTGTTAGATATGCTCCGATTTTTAAAATTATCTCTTGTTTTCTTTGTTTTTCTTTGTTTTATGATTTTTTGAAAATGTTTGACTTTCAGCTTTCAAACGGTTTTTATGCTGTGCCGATGAAGCCCGTGCTCTTTGTTGCGGAAAAAATTCCTCCGCTGTTTCAAAAGAAAAAAACTGTTCTTTTTCAATTTCGTGCCCGTTTTTCTTCATATCGGCTTCTCCTATATCCTGAGTGTTTTGCCAGTCATATTGTACTCCGTTTTTCTTCGTCTTATTCCGAAAGCGGGCGCAAAAAAAGAACTGCCGAAAGAATCCGACAGTCCTGTTATATTCACCGCTTCTGTTTTGTGTCAGGCCTTGACAAGCTCCGTTTTACCCGTATTCAAAACACCGATATAGCTGTTTCCGCAATTGACATCAATAACCTTCCCGTTGAGGTCGGTAACAACAATATTGGAAATCTCGCTCGGCTTTGTCCATTTGATTTTCTGAACGGTGCCCATTGAAACATAGTATCCCGTTCCGCCCTTCCAGTTCATCTGAACAAGCGGTCCGTCTTTATAAAGCGAAACATCGGTTTCAAGAGCAAAAACATTTTTATAGCTGAGCTGCTTTTCGGCCTTTGAATCCATCTGATCTCTGCCGTTGTGCTGCTTGAGATAGACCTTTTTCTTTGCGTCATAGGTAAAGGTGCTGTAATAATAGCCGGAGAAGTTAAGAGTAAGCTTTTCGCATTTTTCTGCGCTGACCTTTTTGGGCTTGACAAAATTAAAAATATATTCGTCCTTGCCGGTCTTATATTCCGTGCGAATGTTATACTTTTTGAAAAGCTCCGGAATTTTTGTTCCGTCAACATAGGCCGTGTGCTCACGACTGTATCTTCCGAGACGCTCGGGATCTCTTCCGAAAACAAGCTCATCATAGTTCTGAGCGCCGTCAAAATAATCAATCCCGAGCCTGTCCAGAGTTGTCTGACCGAGAGTTTTGTTGCAGCCGAAGCAAATATAAACCGCATCAAGTCCATAGGCAAAAATCGGGAAATAATAGCGGCAGCTCCTGACGGAACAGACTTTCGGAACCTTGGTGTAGTCAGCAAAAACAGCCATCATTCTTGTGATTCCGCCCTCAACAAGACATTCAAACATCAGGTCTGCTTTATAGATTCCGTACTGAGGAAGCGACTGGGAAATGTTGTTGATCATAATTGCAACCGGGCGGGTGTTCTTTGCATTTTTTGAAAGATTGTTGAGACCCGTCAATCGGTTGAGACTGACAATCTCCGGTTGAGTTGTTGCCGGAGCGGTTGTTGGGGGAAGAGTTGTTTCCTCCAGCTTTTTTCCGCTACACGCCGAAATTGAAAAAAGAATGAGCAAGGCCGCAAGAGCAGCTGTTATTCGTTTGATGATGTTTTTCATTAAAAATACCTCTGATTTTTGCCTGTTGCTTTTTGAATGACGAAGAGCAACAAGCGGACTGTTGCGCAATATGCACAATGTGCGTATTTATTATACCAACTTTTTACCCGTTTTTCAACAAAAAATGTCATTTTTACTCCCAAAAATCATAGCCTTAAATTGTATACTTTTATTATGTAACATTTGATTAGATTAAACCGAAAAAATCGTTGATATGAAGCGAACCCGAAAAACAAAAAACTCCGCACAAAGTGCGGAGCCGAAAATCAAAGGGAAAAATTATTTTTCGCCAAGCTTTTCAAAAAGCTTTTTGAAAAAGCCTGCAATCTTCTGAAGAAGATAGGTGATGTCCTGCCAATACATGAGCGGTGTGAATTCAAATTCCATAACTACATCCTCCTAATAATTTATGAATAAATTATACACTCAAAATTCATAAATGTCAACAGTTTGTTAACAAATATTAAATATATCGCAAAACCGCAACAACTTTTCCGAGGATAACCACCTCGTCAACAATAATCGGCTCAAAAAGCTCGTTCTCCGGCTGGAGACGGAAGTGTCCGTCCTCCTTATAAAAAGTTTTTACCGTTGCTTCGTCATCAATCAGCGCAACAACCATATCCCCATTGTTTGCAACGGGCGTCTGCTCCGCAAAAATAATGTCTCCATCGAGAATACCTGCGCCAAGCATACTTTCACCGCGGACATGCAAAGCGAAAAGCGGCTTATCCTTTGAAACATAGCCTGAATACGGCAGATAACATTCAACCTGCTCAACAGCAAGGATAGGCATACCGGCAGTGACAACACCGAGCAAGGGAACATGGTGAACATTCTCCGCCTGGCCGACAATGCGGATAGAGCGTTTGAGCATCGGGTCACGGATAATATACCCCTTTTCCTCAAGAGCATCAAGGTTCGCCTGAACGGAGGAGGTTGAACGCAGACCGACAGCCTGACAGATTTCCCTGACTGAAGGGGGGATACCGTCTCCTGCGCGTTCTTTAAGATATTCAAGTATTCTGTATTGATTTTCACTGAGCGGTTTCATAATCATCGCTCCTTTTTTTGATTATTTTTTGAAAATAAGTCCGCTGCAAAGTGAACAAATGATCGTTCACAGAAAGAGTATAGCACATCTTTCCACAAAATGCAAACATTTGTTTGGTGAAAATCAAATTTTTCTTTCTGTTTTTTGATTTCTCCGGAATAATTCAGACTTTTCAAGAGCAGAATATTTTCAGCACCGTTGAGAAATCAGCGAATCAAAATACTTTTTGAAACGGCGGTTTAAAAATATGAACAACAATTCCGAAAAAAGCTTCTTCTTTTCAAAAAAAGGCTTCTACATCACAGCAGTAGTCGGCGTCCTTGCAATTGCTGCAGCCATGTTCGCACTGCGCATTTCAACAAACAGACTGAAAAAAGAAATCACCGATCTTACCTTTGCTTCCTCATTCAGTGAGGTTGAAAACAGCGCCGAAAACATTCCCGACCCCAGAGAGTTTTCTGAAACCGAAAGCGAAACATTACAGACAGAAGAGGAATCGTCAACAAAAGAGCCCGAAACTCAAAAGCCGACCGAAAAAACCGAACCTCAGACAGAACGGGCGGCAAAGATTGAAAACTCCTCCTTTATTCTCCCGATGAACACTGAAATTAAAAAGGACTTTTCTCCCGACACACCCGTTTTCAGCAAAACGATGGGCGATTACCGTACACACTCGGGAATTGACTTTGCCGGTACCCCCGGAGCAGAGATTTTTTCAATCGGGAACGGAGTTGTGACAAGAGTCCTCGCTGACACAATGTGGGGCTATATCATTGAAATTGACCACGGAGATCTGACAGCAAGATATATCGGACTTGACCAAAGCTCCGCAGTCGGAATCGGAGACAATGTTCAGGCAGGACAAAAAATCGGAACGCTCGCAGAAATACCTGTTGAAAAAGATGACGGAACCCACCTGCACTTTGAAGTGATAAAGGATGGCAAAGCGGTTGAACCGTTTGCGGCGCTCGGAATTGAAAAGTCTACCGTCAACTAATCGGAAATTGAAAATTCATTCAGAACTCTTTCTTCCCGATTGTCAAGCTTTCAATGAAGCAACCTGCCCCCGTGAGTAGGCGTTTAGGGGCAAAAACACAAAACACCATCCCTCATGGCTGTAAGGTCTTGCGCAGGCATTTCCTTGCAGCCGCATTTTTTCGATATTAAAAAAGAGTGTGATGTATTCCTGCCCACAGGTTATCTTTTATTCTCAATCCATGTAATACAAATATGGATTGCTGCAAATATCACTGCAGCAACAAGCAGTGCCGGGTGATTAACGGACACTGCGCTTCTTATTC
>JAEDHZ010000048.1 GCA_016292705.1 Clostridiaceae bacterium | reverse complement strand
AGCACATCAAGAAACTGTGTTGCACAAAGGAAGGTCAGAACAGCAATCAAAACGGCAATGACAATCTTTGAGGAAGTAAGAAAAAGGGTGTTTCTGAAAGTTACAAAAAACTCAACGATCCTTCTCTCGTTTTTCTCGCCGGTGTTTTCAATAGTCTTTTTCATTGTTCTGTTCTCCTTTCATAACCTTTTTATTGTTAGAACCGCCTGAAGGGTCGGAAACTTCAAGGTGACGGCAAAGCGAGGCAAAGTCCTCAAGGCTCATCTGCTCCGCCCGGACAGTTTTTTCAAGTCCTGCATTCTGGAGGGCAAAGGCAACCGCTTCCTTTCCGGTTGAGAGCGAGGAGCTGACGGAATTGAGAACGGTTTTTCTCCTTTGGGCAAAGGCGGCTTTAACGATGCGGAAGAACTTTTTTTCGTCCTCAACTTCAACGGGAGGCTCATTACGCAGATCGAGCCTGATGACGCAGCTGTCAACCTTTGGCGCAGGCATGAAAGAACCCTTTGAAACCTCAAACAGCTTCCTTGCCTCTGCGTAGAAATCAACGCAGGCAGTAACCGCACCGGCGTCCCTTGAACCGCAGCCGCAGCAAAGCCGGTCGGCAACCTCCTTCTGTATCATAACGGTTATGCTCTCAATGGGCAGTCTGTTTTCAAGCAGGAGTGTTATCACGGGAGTGGTGATATAATACGGAAGATTTGCACAGACGACAACCCTCATTCCGGGGAACTTTTCTGTAATAAGCTCATGCAGATCAACCTTCATTATGTCAGCGTTGATAACCTCTGTGTTGAGACAGTCGCTGAGTGTTTCGGATAGGACGGGAATCAGACGGGTATCAAGCTCAACGGAAACAACTTTTTTTGCCCGTTTTGAAAGCTCCTTTGTCAGAACACCGATTCCGGCGCCGATTTCAATGACTCCCGTGTTTTCATCAATTCCGCAGTTTTCCGCCATCCTCGGGCAGACCGAGGGATTGACGAGGAAGTTTTGCCCAAGTGCTTTTGAAAAGGTGAAGCCGTGGCGGCTGAGAACGCTTTTGATGACGGAGATGTCCGATAAGTTTTGCATAATACAAAATGCTCCTTGCATTTTTTGAATTTCGTTGTATAATAAGTTATAAATCATTATACAACGAGGTGAAGCATAATGTCAATTCTTGTTACCGGGGGTGCCGGATTTATCGGCTCTCATACCTGCATTGAGCTTTTGAAAGCGGAATATGATGTTGTTGTTGTGGATAATTTTTACAACAGCAAGCGTGAAGCACTCAGAAGAATTGCAGATCTTTCAAAGAAGGAATTTGCTTTTTATGAATGTGATATCCGTGATGAAGAAGGTCTTGATAAAATCTTCAAGAACGAAAAAATTGATGCGGTAATTCACTTTGCCGGTCTCAAATCAGTTCCCGAATCCTGCAGAAAGCCGCTTGAATATTACGACAACAATATTGCCGGAACGCTCACCCTTTGCCGTGTTATGCAAAAGAACGGCTGCCAGAGGATTGTTTTCAGCTCTTCCGCAACGGTTTACGGAATGAACAACCCCTCTCCGCTCAAAGAGACAATGCCAACGGGAGGAACAACAAACCCGTATGGAACAACAAAATATATGATTGAGCTCATCCTTAAAGATCTTTACACTGCAGACAATCAGTGGTCAATCAGCCTTTTGCGCTATTTCAATCCCATCGGAGCTCATGAAAGCGGAATGATCGGTGAAGATCCCAACGGAATTCCGAACAACCTCATGCCCTATATTACTCAGGTTGCCATTGGCAAGCGTGAGTGTCTCAATGTTTTCGGTGATGATTACGACACACCGGACGGAACAGGCGTCCGTGATTACATTCATGTTGTTGACCTTGCTCTCGGCCATGTCAAGGCGGTTGACAGAGTTCTTTCCCAGCGTGGCTGTGAGGTGTTCAACCTCGGAACCGGCGTTGGCTACAGCGTTCTTGATGTTGTTCATGCTTTTGAAAAGGCAAGCGGAGTAACGGTCAATTACAAAATCGGTCCCCGCCGTCCGGGCGACATTGCAACCTGCTATTCCGATCCGAGCAAGGCGCAGGAGGTTCTCGGCTGGAAAGCGGATAGAGATCTTGAGCAGATGTGTGCCGATTCCTGGCGCTGGCAGAGCATGAATCCCAACGGATATCCTGACAACTGAATATGATTTATGCGGGTGTCTTTTGGGGCACCCGTTTTTATCTGTCGGATAAATTTTACGAGCGGCATCTGCTGCCGTCCGTGATCTGCTCTTTTGTCAATTTGTATAAACTGTTTCATTTCTCCGGATTATACAACAACGCACACCGAAAAAGGGGAAATCGGTGTGCGTTGTTGCTTTTTTGGAAGGAGTTTTATAAAGTAACCACTAATTAAGCAGATACTTACTGAGTTATTCCGAAAGGAACTTTGCCATTTCTCCAACAGTTTTGTGTCTGATGAAGTCGGAGGGTTCAAGATTCTTTTTGAACACAGTTTTGAGTTCCTCAATCATGCAGACGGTGTCAAAAGAGGAAAGTCCCAGGTCGTTTTTGAATGTGAGTTCCGGTGTTATCTCACCGTCATATTCAACATAGTTTTCAATAATTTTTATAAGATCGTTCATGTTTTTCACCTTTCAACAGCACATTTTTCAAGAATTTCACTGACCTTGATATCCGGATTGTTTGCTCCGAGATTAAGAGCAACACGCATTTTTTCAAAGAACACATCAAGGTCGTGTTCAGGATTCGGAGTAAGCCTGTATTCAAAAATGAATTCAAGGCCGCCATCGTTTGCTCTGTGTTTCGCTGTGAGATAAAGCGGAATCATGGATGCTCCGTTGTTATACCAGACGCCTTTTGCGCTTCTTGCTGTTTTTTCGTCAACATTGGGAATTATCATGAGCGGCTGATAGGAGAAGCCCATGCTGTCATAGGTTGAGTCGGGCTTTGCGTCCGCAGGCATTGATTTGTGGCGTTCAACAAGCATTTCCGCAAAGCTCAGCGAGCAATGGCTGTACATCTCGTTTTGAACATTCATAATTTCACGGACTGCTTCGGCAAAGGTCATTTCCGGCTTTATGATGCTGCGCATCGGGAAAAAGTTGATGCGGATTCCGCCGGACTTCTTTTCGGCAAGGGAACCTCTGCGGTCAACAATCATTTTGAACGAGACATCCTCCTCGTTGTCGTTGAAAACGGAGAGGGCGGTGCGGACGCCCATTGAAAGGGCAGCGCAGACGGAAAGGTCATTTTCACGGCACATTGCCGAAAGGGCGTTTGTTTCCTCTTCGGTCATGTCAAAAATCTTGGCTTTGGCGGCCGGAGAGCCGGAGTGAATATCGGCAAAGCGATGTTCGGGATGTTCCTTGCGCTGCTCTTTCAGCCTGTTTTCAAGCATGTAATCGGTAAAAATGGGTTCGCTCGTTTTGGAGAGCGATTCCTCCCAATACTTTTTGTCGGCGGCATATTGTTCGCTTTTCAGATAAGCAAGCTCACCCATGAGTGCCGGGAGATACGGACGCATCGGCTTCGGATAAGGTGCGCCTTTGAGCTTGTGGAGATACAATTCCATAATGTCACGAAGAAAGACCTTGACAGAAAAAGCATCCATCGCAAGGTGATGAAGCTTCATGAAAATTCCGTTGTAGCCTTCGGCAAGCTTCATGAGCTTTATTGTGTGAATTTCACAGAAGAACATCGGAATCTGTTTGTGGGAAAATTCAAGCAGCTTTTCGTGAGCTTTTTCAAGCGGCATATCGCTGTAATCCCATGTTTCAATCTGCATTTCGCTTTTCGGCGTGATATACTGGATTACCTTGTACTGCTCGTCCGGCATAAAACGCAGACGCATCGTGTCACAGCGGGAAATTGCTTCTTCAACAGCTTCTTTCATGAGGTCAAAGTCCATTTCGCCTTGCCAGTAGTAGCCGGACCCTATATTGTTGACAGGATAGTCCGCACCGTACTGCATGGACATGAACAGCATGAACTGCTGCGGGGTTGCGAGCGGAAAAGCAGTGACTTTCTCACCTGTGGGTAAAGTTCTTTCAAGCATTATGATTCCTCCTTGTTTTTGCCGGAAAATCAACCGACTCCTTTATAATAGAACTCAGTGCGTTTGATTTTGCCCGTTGAGGTGCGTTCAAACGGTTTTTCTCTGAGCCTGAAAGCAAAAATCTGGCGGTCAGACGGCGATTCAATGTTAACACGGTCAACAATTTTTTGAATTTCGCCGTTTATATCTGTAATTTCGTGAGCCTGAGCAAACTGCATATCGGGATATATTTCGGCAATAAACTTGTCGTTTTCACCCACGACTACTATTTCCTTTACCACACCGTCGTCAACAAAGCGGTTTTCAATCTCCTCCGGAGAAACATTTTCTCCGTTTGAAAGAATGATGAGGTTCTTTTTTCTTCCGGTGAGGTAGATATGGCTACCCTTGAGATAGCCAAGGTCACCGGTATGGAGAAAGCCGTCCTCTGTGAAAGCTGCGGCTGTTTCTTCAGGTCGCTTATAATAGCCGAGCATTACCGAGGGACCTTTAACCTGAATTTCACTGTCAACTATCCTGACCTCGTTAACGGAAAGAACCTTTCCGTTGGAATATTTGTTTTCGGTATCAACAAAGTCGGAGGTTGAAATTCTCGGGCTGCATTCGCTCATTCCGTAACCCTGACGGACAGTTATGCCATATTTTTCAAACCCGTCAATGAGTGAGGCGGAAAGGAAAGCTGAACCGGCAATCATTCGCCTGAAATTCCTGCCGACAACTTTTTCTGCCGCTTCTCTCGGGGTGAGGTCAGGATTCTGCCTTTCGGTTATTCTGATTCTTGTGAGTATTGATTTGCAAAGGGCAGGAACAATTCTCATGATGGTCGGCTCAAAGCGCAGCAGATTATCATAAAGGTTGACAAGCGAACCGTTGAGGCAGAGGGTTCCGCCGTCATAAAGCGTTTTGAGCACATCGCACGCATAGCAGAAAACATGGTGCATCGGAAGAACGGAAAAGCTGACGTCCGTTGCCTCAAGGGCATATTCGTTATAGCAGGTGTTTGCGGCAAGGTTACGGTTGGAGAGCATAACTCCTTTTCTGCGTCCCGTTGTGCCTGAAGTATAAATGATGAGCGAGCAGTGGTCAGGGAATTCCTGAATGGCTGAAAGCTTGTTAAAAAACGATCCTGTCTTATATTTTTCAAAAACATCGTCAAACCACTGTGCATTTCCGAGGGAAACAATTCTTTTCAGACCGGGATATCTTTTCTGGACTTCCCTTGCCTTTTCGTTGAAAGCATCCTCGCAGAAGAGCAGTTCAATGTCTGCGTCCTCAAAAAGTTCAGCTGCTTCGTCAACACTGATGTCCGGCGCAAAAGGAACAACAACATTTCCGCTGAAAATCATTCCGGTAAGGCAAGCAATGTATTCATAGCTTGTGCTTCCGATGAAAGCGATGTGAATACGCTCCCTTTTTACCGAACGGATATAACGGCAGATTGAAAGGCAGTCTTCACGGAATTGCGCATAGCTTTTTTTCATGACTTTGTTGTCTCTGATAAAGCGGCAAAAATCCTTTTCGCCGTATTCTTCTGCAGCATAATCAACAAGTTGTCTGACGGTGCTTATTTTACTCACGCTTTAATATCCTCCTTATACTTCCTCTTGATTTTCAGACTTGTGGTTTTCGGGAACTCGGTGTCTCTTGTTTTGATTTGAAGAATTCTTTTGTATGACGGGAGGGTGGCGTTGTATTTTTTGACATCCTCCTTGATTTTTTCCTTTGCATCCGGGCAGATTTCTTCGTCAAGATAAAACTCTGCGGTGATGAGGTTGTCCTCTTCGGAAACAATGACTTCCTTGACATAGTCAAGTCTTGTCAGCTGGTCTTCAAGCTCCTCGGGAGAAACATTCTTTCCGTTTGAAAGAACAATGAGATTCTTCTTTCTTCCGACATAGAACAGGAAGCCGTCTTCGTCAATATAACCGAAGTCACCGGTTTTGAACCATTCGCCTTCAAAAACAGAAGCGGTGGCTTCCGGGTCTTCAAAGTATCCGACCATTACATTGTCGCCTTTAACGCAGATTTCGCCAATGCCGTCCTCGTCGGGATCTTTGATTTTGATTTCGCAGCCCATCGGTTTTCCGCATGAGCCGAATTTGTAGTTTTCATAGGTGGAGATTGTGATTCCCGGTGAGCACTCGGTTGTGCCGTAGCCGTTGAAAACTTCAATTCCGAGGTCGCTGAGACCTTTTTCATAGACGGGATCAAGGTACGCTCCGCCGATAACTATGTATTCAAGCTCGCCGCCGAGACCGTCGATAACTTCTTTGAAGAGCTTTCTTCTGATATCAATTCCGAACTTTTCACGAAGGAAGTTGCTGAGCTTTATGCCTTTGCGAAGCTTGTCGGCTTTGCCGTTCTTTTCTGCGGTGCGCCATACGGTTTTGTAAATTGTTTCAATGAGGAGGGGAACGCCGGCAATGTTCTGGGGGTGATATTTTTTCATATCCTGCGGAATGTCTTTGAGCGAACGGCAGATATATCCCCAGCCGGTGAAAACATTGACAAGGAACAGCGCACTTGCCCAGGCAAAGGTATGGTTCATCGGCAAAAATCCGATTGCGTGGTGACCCTGAATGAGTCTTGCCGAGGAAACGGCGGAGGTCATGATGTTCTTGTGGCTGAGCATTACGCCCTTGCTTTTGCCTGTTGTTCCGGAGGTGAAAACGATTGAAGCAATGTCATCCGGAAGGGGTGCTTCGTCGAGATAGCATTTGTTGCCGGCTTTGATGTCGGCGTGACCGGCTTCGATAAGGTCATAGAAATCGCTGATTTTCAAGTATTCTTTAAGGCAGACACCGTCAGCTTCCTTGAGCTTTTCAATTGTGCCCGCAAATTCATCGGAGTAGTAGATAGCGTCGCAATGGCTTCTTCTCATAATGTCGATGATGTCATCATCCATGAGTTTTGCATCGAGAGGGATAACGGTATATTTTCCGGTGAGGATTGAATAGAAGCAGACAATCCAGTAATAGCTGTTATCGCTGAGGATTGCAACTTTTTTTCCGGAAAGACCGCGCATATAAAGGTTCTGTCCGAGGCCGACAGTGTCATACCATACCTCGTTAAAGGACTTTGTACGCTCCTTTTTGCGTGTTTCAAGATAAACATACTGCTTCTGGTCGCCGCCTTTTATGTGACCGTATTCGATCATTTCACGGGCGGTTTTAAAATCGGGTACATCGACGAACGGATGGGGTGCTTTCATTTTTCTTGCCATAATTTTTACTCCTGTCCAAAAAATAATAAAACTCCAAAAAAACACACAGTCAATTTTTAGACCGACATGGTGTTGATTTGTATAAAAGTATACACTGTGTTGAGTTCGTTATCAATGGGTTTTTGAGTAAAAAAATAAACAATTTATGAATAGTTTTTATTGATATGATGGTTTATAAACAAAAGTGGCAATGATGTTGGATTTTTTGCCCGGAGTTCTCAAAAAAAGTGAGTGAGCATTTACTCGTGCATTCGGAAGGCAAATTATAAGGTGGCGGACTTGTTCATCCGAAAACAAAAACCCTTCAGCAACCGTTGAAGGCTGCGAAGGGTTCTCTTTTTGTCTGTCCGGAACTATGACAGAGTGATTTTGAATTCAAGTCCGGATTTTCCTTTGTATTTATTTTTGAAAACAACTTCAATTTTGTGTTTTCCAACGCTTATATGGCTGTCCGGATAACTGAGAGTGTAGTCAGTGTTTTCACGAAGAAGATTGCCCGTTCTGTCCGTTATGGTAACTTTCGGCGTGACGGGTTTTTGGCTGTAGGCATAAACGCTCTTTGAAAGCGAAACACTTTTTATCATAGGAATAATCTGATTTTTGATTTTTCCGCAGACTTTGCAGGTGCCGGTTCTTGTTCCGTCGGCTTTCATTGTTGCAGGGGTTCTGATCCTGAACAAAAAATTGTGAGTTGAAAGTCTCGGAATCATGCGCTGCTGTTTAATTACCTCTTTGCATACACGGCAGTATGAACTGTTTGAATAGCCGCTTGACTCGCAGGTTGCAGGGCGACCGGGATTTTCAACAACTGTATTGAACGGGCTGTCTTTTGTTGCTTTGTGGTTGCATATTCTGCTTTCGTTTGTGACGGAAAGCGGAACGCAGAGCGAATCGTTAACCGAGGCTTTAATTGCAGGAAGATATGCTTTTGAAAGCTTCTTTGATTTTGGCGTCCATTCTATGTTGTCAATGTCATAGCCGAGCGAGCGCACAAATGTCAGGGCAGCTGTGTATTGACCGATTGCATTGAGGTGGCGGCCATCACGGTTGAGTCGGTCTTTGATATAGCTTGTTCTGAGATTCTGAATTGCCGTTCCGACGGGAATGAGAACAGAAAAGCTTTTGTTCGGAACAATTTTGCTTCTGACGGCACTGCAGGTGGTGTCATACATATTCTGCTGATTGAAATCGTAAACCTCAAAGCTATCGTTTTCATATTTTTTTGAATAGGCCCAGGTCATGTGCCAGCAAAGTTTTGTTGACGGACAGGGACGGTTTTTCAGAATATAATTTGCCATGAAGTTAAGATCGTTGTTATAGCTTTTTTCAACACCGCTGAGATTGCTCGACTGCTGGAGAGTGACATAGTCCCAGTTTTCATCCCTCAAAGCCGAAAGGATGCTCACATTGCTTAAAGATTTGATTTTTCCGTTTTTGTTCTTTTTATATTTATAGACAGGAAAATCATTTTCCGCATTTATTCTGTGGCTTTTGATGTCGCAGGCTGTGATGTGCATGCTTGCAACAACAATTTCCTTTGCTCCGGCACTTTTTGCAACCTTATAAAGATATTTGACGGCGTCAACACTGAAGCTGTTGCCGATTGAAAGAACCTTGAAGCTTTTTGGAAAGGTTTTTCTGCTTTTTGCAATGAGGCCGTCCAGCTCAGCGACAAAAGATTCGTCGGTGAGGGCATTTTTCGCTCCTTCGGGAAGCTTGTTTTTTGCGGCATTGTATTCAAAACGGAAGTTTTCGAGTGCAGGCAGAGAGGTTTTGTCAACACTCTTCCATTTGCTTGAGGAGGGCCCCATACTTGCGTTGAAAGCAATCAGCTCCATTGGGGTTGAGGAAGCACCGGCGCCCGGGTCTATGTACAAATAATCCTGAGCAGAGCTTCCTTTTGCAAAGGCAAGTTCTGCCGGAGAGACAATTGCAAGCGCAAAAAGCACAATTGCAAGAAATAAAGTGATTCTTTTGGACTTCATTATGATATATCTCCGTTAAATTTTCAACGAATATGTTTGTTTTTCAGTATCCGTATAGCTCAATTCTGCGCAGCACGGGGTTGCCTCTGGATTGAGTGATAACAAACCTGATTTCATCTGTTGCGGCGCAAGGGGGAACGAGGACAATCTTTTTTGTTCCGACCGTTGTTCCGGAATATACTTTTCTGAAGCCGAGAGGGGCTTTCAG
>JAEDHZ010000047.1 GCA_016292705.1 Clostridiaceae bacterium | reverse complement strand
AATTGCAGGCTTGATATCTTTTCCCGTATAGTTATAATCCTGAATTCCTGAAACTGTTACCTCGGTCTCCGGAACGGGTTCAACATTTATTGTGAATGTGTCATAGTTGCCGAGATATATCTGATCGTCAGAGGGCTTCTGGTTATAAACCTCTCCGTAATGGTAAACGGTAATAACGGCAGAACCGCTGTCCTTGGCCTTGAGAACATAACCTCCGGTTTCAAAGTCATCAACCTCAACAACGCTCGGATCGGAAGACTCAACCGCAACAATGCTGTATGTGATGTCATCGAACTCAATATCAGGGCCGTCATTGTGATATATGTCATCGTTCTGATAATAGTCATAATAATTTTCAAGTGAATCAAGAACATAGGTATCATAGGAATAAGCGTCAATATCCGTCACACCGATAATTCTGTCATCAAACAAATAGTCAAACGGATCAAGATATTCCCCTATCGCATTTGCAAAAAGACCAATGTTCCCTCCGAAGCTGAATGCAGAAGCAAGCAATATCACCACGGCAAAAACAGCCGTTACTTTTTGAAGTATCTTAACCATTATACATTTCTCCTTTTTACATCTGTTATATATCTTACGACTCATTGTTAAAATGTAGTTATAATTTCAATAACAGTTATAACATTAAATTGTTAACATGTCAAGAACATCAGATTCTATTTTTTAATAATAAAATCAAGCCCGGCGAAACAAAAAAGCTGCAAATCACGGAAAAATCAGTTTTCGCCATGATTTACAGCTGTTTTCACTTTTTCGGTTAAAGTGTTTCGCTTATTAGTTTTTCAGCGAGTGCATCGGAGCAGGTATGCGTCCGCCACGGGCAATGAATTCGTCCGAGGAGAACGGGTGAACCGGCATAACCGGAGCAGAACCGAGAAGTCCGCCGAATTCAACAACATCGCCGACATCTCTTCCGGGAGCCGGAATGATCCTCACCGCAGTGGTTTTGCAATTGACAACACCTATTGCCGCCTCATCCGCAATAATTGCGGAGAGCGTTGAAGCCGGCGTGTTGCCCGGAACGGCAATCATGTCAAGACCAACCGAGCAGACGCAGGTCATGGCCTCAAGCTTGTCAAGACCGAGCGAGCCGCATTTTGCAGCCTCAATCATGCCCTCATCCTCGCTGACCGGAATGAATGCTCCGGAAAGACCGCCGACATGGTTACTTGCCATTACGCCGCCTTTTTTGACCGCATCATTGAGCAAAGCAAGGGCAGCCGTGGTTCCGTGGGTGCCGCAGCTTTCAAGTCCCATTTCCTCAAGGATTCTTGCAACGGAGTCGCCCTTTTCAGGCGTCGGAGCAAGCGAAAGGTCAACAATACCGAACGGAACACCGAGCCTTTCGGAAGCTTCCTTTGCAACAAGCTGTCCCATTCGTGTAATCTTGAACGCAGTCTTTTTGATTGTTTCCGCAACAACATCAAACGGTTCACCCTTGCAGCTTTTCAGCGCATGATGAACAACACCCGGTCCGCTGACGCCGACATTGATGACACATTCGGGCTCGCCCACACCGTGGAAAGCACCTGCCATGAACGGATTATCCTCAACAGCATTAGCAAAAACAACAAGCTTTGCGCAGCCGAATCCGCCCGAACTTTTTGTTCTGTCCGCAGTTTTTTTGATAATCTCACCCATCAGGGCAACTGCATCCATATTTATTCCGGACTTTGTTGAGGCAACGCAAACACTTGAACAGACACGCTCAGTAACCGCCAGCGCTTCCGGAATTGAATTGATAAGCTTCAAATCGCTTTCGGTGAAGCCTTTATTGACAAGAGCAGAAAAGCCGCCGATGAAATTAACTCCGCATTTTTTTGCAGCCGCATCAAGCGCAACCGCAAACGGAACATAGCTTTCCGCCTTGCAGGCTGCGGCAACAAGTGCAATCGGTGTTACGGAAATGCGCTTGTTAACAATAGGAATCCCGAACTCACGCTCAATCTGTTCCCCGGTTTCAACAAGCTTCTGAGCCTTGCGGCAGATTTTTTCATAGACCTTTTTGCACGCCTTGTCAATATCCTCGTCGCAACAGTCGAGCAGAGATATGCCCATTGTTATTGTTCTCACATCAAGGTGCTGATTGTCAATCATGTCAAGCGTGCTTATAATATCTTTCGGGTTATAAAGCATTTTTCCACCTCTTAAACTCTGTGCATAAGCGTGAAAATGTCCTCACGCTGAGTATGGATAACAAGGCCGATTTTCTTTCCGAGCTCATCAAGCGCCGAAGCAAGCTCGGCAACGCCTTTCTCACTTTTTGAGGTGTCAACAAGCATGGACATTGTGAAAAACTCTTCCATGACAGTCTGGCTTATATCAAGTATATTGACATTGTTCTCGCTCAGGAGAGTGCAGATTGCGGCAATAATGCCGGTGGTATCCTTTCCCGATACAGTTACAATAGCTTTCATAATTCAGTCCTCTTTCATTGCTTATTAAGTGTTACCAAGTATTATACTTTAAATTGGCAAAAAGGTCAATCTCAGGGTAACGGCAAACTGAATAATAATTTTCACTGTTTTTCAACATTTTTTGATTTTTTCGTTCACAACGTCCCTTTTTCGTGTATAATGGTTTCAAACAAGAAAACAGGAAAAGGGGCATTGCAGTATGTTTTCAAAGGTTAACAGCATTGGTCTTTTCGGGCTCGGTTCATATTCGGTTGGTGTTGAAGCTTCAACCGAAAGCCTTGCTCTGCCGAAGTTTGACCTTGTCGGTCTTCCGGATGCGGCGGTTTCGGAGTCCCGGGACAGAGTCCGGGCAGCAATGAAAAACAACGATATGCAGTTCCCGGTCGGACGCATCACGGTCAACCTTTCTCCGGCAGACAAGAAAAAGGAGGGCCCGATGTATGATGTTCCGATCCTTATCGCCCTTTTAATTGCATCAGGCCAGCTTCAGGCGGACATTTCAAAATCGGCGTTTTTCGGCGAGCTTTCGCTCGGAGGAAAGGTCAGAAAAGTGACCGGTGCCCTGCCGATGGCAATCCACGCAAAGGAAACCGGAATAACCGACCTTTTTGTTCCGCTTGAGAACGCAAGCGAATGTGCTGTTGTTGACAGCATCAACATTTATCCTGTTGAAAACATCAGGCAGCTCCTTGCTCACCTGAAAGGAAAGCAGAAAATCCAGAAAATCGGCAAGAATTTTTACAGTGAGCTTGATTATTCAAACCAATTACTGCCGGACTTTGCCGATGTCAAGGGGCAGTATCCGGTGAAGCGAGCGCTTGAAATTGCCGCCGCAGGCGGTCACAACACTCTGATGATCGGCCCTCCCGGTTCGGGTAAGAGTATGCTTGCAAAGCGTATTCCGTCGATACTTCCCGACATGACCTTTGAGGAAAGCCTTGAAACAACGAAGATATACTCCATTGCCGGAATGCTCGGTTCGGATATTTCACTGATTAAATCCAGACCGTTCCGCTCTCCTCACCACTCAATTTCCCAGGCAGGGCTTTCCGGAGGAGGAAGAGTTCCCCGTCCGGGTGAGCTGAGCCTTGCCCACCACGGTGTGCTTTTCCTCGACGAACTTCCTGAATTTCCGCGAACCGCAACCGAGGTTCTTCGCCAACCGATGGAGGACGGAACAATCACCATTTCCCGTGTTTCAGGAACGCTCACCTATCCGTGCGAGGTAATGCTTGTCTGTGCAATGAATCCGTGTCCGTGCGGCTACTACGGTCATCCGACAAAGAAATGCACCTGTCCGACGGGTGCTCCGGCAAAGTACCTTTCAAAGGTGAGCGGCCCGCTGCTTGACAGACTTGACATCCACATTGAGGTTCCGCAGGTTGACTTCAAAAAGCTTTCCGATGACTCCCTTGCGGAAAGCTCCGCCGAAATCAAGAAGCGTGTCAATGCAGCAAGAAAAATTCAGCAGGAAAGGCTCAAGGGCACGGGAGTTTCCTGCAACGGAAAGATGACCCCGGCGCTGACAAGAAAATTCTGCCCGCTTGACGAAGCATCAAAAAATATGCTTGAAAAAAGCTTTGAGGCTCTCGGTCTTTCAGCGAGAGCCTACGACAAAATTCTCCGTGTTGCAAGAACAATTGCTGACCTGGACGGCAGCGAAAACATCACGATTGACCATGTTACTGAGGCGGTTCAATACCGCAGTCTTGACAGAAAATTCTGGAGAGAATGAGACAACAAGCCGCTCTATATAATTCGGCAGTGTTCATTTCTCACAGATGTCCTTAACCATCTGCAAATACTCAAGCTCTCTGAAGCCCTTTCTTCGATACAGCGCTCTTGCGCCCTCGTTTTCCGGCTCCGTCTCAAGGCGATACCTTGCGGCGGGGACGTTTTTTTCAAGGTAGGCAAAAAATGAGTTTCCGATTCCGTGACCCTGAAAGCCCGGTCTGACATAAAGCTCCTCCACCCAGACAAGCATTCCGCCGACCTCATGGGAAAACATTTTGTCAAGAAGAGCGTAACCGGCAATTTCACCCTTGTCCGTTTCAAAAATGAAGCATTCAAGGTAAACATCCGAGCGCATAAGCTCGTCAAAGGTGTTGAAATGGAAGCTGTCGTCAATACTGTTCAAAACTGCTTCACTTGAATAAAACTCACGGCTCATTTCAATGAAAACGGCCTTATCATCCTTTGTGATTCTTCTGATTGTATAATCCATTTCCTTTTTCCTTTCAGTCGTTGTCCTTAATAATGAGTTTGACGATATTTATCACAACAGCATATATAATTCCGGAAACCGCCCAGATTATCCATGTGCTTTTCCATTCATTTGTTGAAAAGGATACGCCGAGATATATTGCGGTCACAACAAGCCAGTACACGGTTGAAATTCCTTCCTTCAATCGTGTTTTCTCCTTTTTTCCGGCTTCAAATTCACCCTCCTTGAGCAGCCTTTCCATTGAAGCATTGCGGACACCTGCATTGACAAAGAACGCTGCGCCCAAACCGGCAAAAACAAGCAGAACGCATACACCGAAAACGGCATAAAGTTCATTTGATGAAACGGCGGAAATGAAAAGCGGTATCGGAGAAAGAATACAAAGGCAGATGCCTATAATATTGTTTCTGACATATATCGGACGGTATTTTTTCTTGCATTCCTTCACCATTCCGTCAACTCCGTACTCGGTTTCAAACGGTTCCTTTTCAAGGAAGGCATAGTCCGCACTTCCGGAGCCGGCAAGAACAAAAAGAACAACCGCAACAGTAACAATAACTAACAATATGCAAAGGCCCAAGATTCCTGCTGTGTCTTCGGACAAGCCGCTGATTCCGCCGGGAAGTGAACTTAATCCCCCGAGAAGAATGAGAAGGACAGGTGAAACGGTGCACAAAAATGTTGCGGTTGCAATTTTGACAGCCGCCCTCTTACGAATGGCAAGATATTCGCGCGCCTGCGTGAGCAGGAGTTTTCTTGCCGCCTTACCCTCGTTCTCGTTTGTATATTCCTCGTCTTCGATCTCGTCTTTCAAAAGGTAGTCGGTGGTTACACAGAAAAGTGAAGCAAGCTCAATTATTCTGTTGAGGTCGGGAACAGTCTGAGCTGCCTCCCATTTTGAAACCGCCTGGCGGGAAACACCGAGCTTATTTGCAAGCTCTTCCTGCGACCAGCCGTTTTTCTTTCTGAGTTTGATAATCTTATCGGCAAATATCATTTTTTACACCTCTCAAAGTTTTGTCGTGATTTTGCTTATCACGGTTCAGATTATAGCGAAACTCAAAGCAAAATTCTACCAACCGCAACCTTTCAATTTGTCAACTGACGGTTGCAACCGGGGCAAACGGCAATGTTTTGTTACAAATCACCCGAAAATGTAACAAATTTTTAATCATTTTCTTTTCTCTCCGGACACAAAAATCGGTAAAAATCAAACACTTTCAAAAACCGCCCGTCTGCTTAATATTGCAAACAGGCGGATTTATTACATATTTTCGCTCACAGCTCATGAAAAAAGTTCGTTCATTTCCATCGCTTTTCCGCAGCTGAGCCGTCCCTCGGGACATTTTCCCATTGAAAAACAGCTCGGCCCGAAGTTTTTGAAAAGCAACGGAGATTTTTTGCGCAGTTCAAACAAAAGCCTTGTTGCCTTTTCACGGATTTCCCACTGTGCTCTTGTGCAGGTACGCAGAGCAAAAAACAGCTTCAGCTCACGGGCATTCATGGTTGAAACAACATCAATTGTGTTTCCGGAAAGCAGACAGTATACACTCTGACCGGAGGGTACACCTGCACTTTTCAGCTCCTCAAACAAAGCCGCCGTTTTTTCAAAGGCAAAAATGTATTTTTCAAGCAGGGCACTCTCTTTCACCGTGGAAGGAATAATATAGCTTCTTCTGTTACAGGTGTCAAGCTGCGGAACACAAAGGCTCTGCATTCTGTGACGGGCAAGGTGGGTAAGAGTTGAAAGCGAGATATCATTGAACCTGACTGTATACACTGCGCTTTCAAGAGCACGGGGTCTGTCCGAAGCAAAAACGGAATCAAGGATTTTTTCAACAGTTTCCTCGCTTTCCAGCGCATTTTCAATGTCACACATTGAAAAGCAGCCGCTTTCAATGAGTGCGGTTTTTGCAACAAGCTTTTCACAGTCCGAAGTTGCAGAAAGGACTTCAACATCCCTTTTCAGCTGTTGCTCCTGCTGCGTTTGCAAAACGAAGGAAAAATCGGGAATATCTTTATACTTCTCATTTCCCGCTTCAAAGCTTTCAAAAACACCCGGCGCCTTTTCCTTGCAGTCGCGAAGCAGGGAAAGTCCGATGTTATATATCTCCGGATAAGAGCTTCCTCTGCCGTAAAGCATTGCACGCAGAACATTCACCATCTCTCTTCCGTTGAGCGAACAGAAAAAGTTGCTAAAAAAGCAGTACGGAAGAACAAAGCGTGCGTCTTCCTTTGCAACGCCGTTTTCGCAAAGCTCGGAATAAAGCGAAAAAAGCGAGTCCATGTGAGCGATGTATTTTGATCTGAGTTCTTCGTTTTCAAGCCGGGGAACATAATATCCGCTGTTTGAAAAATCAACATACCTGCGTGACTTGACCGTGAACGAAGCAAGGCGAAATTCAATCATAAACTGTTCAACAACAACCGAAACATTTTCAAAAGCAAGATTGAAAAGCATGTGCTCGATTGTTGAAGTATGTCCGGAACGAATGACCTTTGAAATCAGCTTTGAGTTTTTTTCTGCATCATGGGAGCGCTCAAAAATTTCAAGCGATGTTCCCTGCTGGGTTGATATTCTTCCGGAAGCGGCGCAAACGCTTTCGCCGCAATCGGTAAAACCGATGATATATGCACCTGATTCTGCCAAAATATTTCCTCCCCGTCTGGATTTTCTGTTACGCTCAATTGTAATATAATGCGTCCGGTTTGTCAAGGCGGGCAGCTTTTCAAATTGAAACACAGTCAGAAAGCGCAAAAAAGCGGACGCCGCATTTTCTGCAGCGTCCGCCGGAATTTGTTATTTGTTTTATTTTACGGTAACCTTATAGGTCTTGCTGAAGTTTGAAACAATTCTCTTTCCGGAAACCTTTTTGTTTGCAACAACCTTGACATAGTAGGTCTTTTTGCTCTTGAGCTTTTTAACCGTGCGGGTGGTCTTTGTTGTTGCGCTTGTTGCTTTGAATCCGCTGTCCTTTTTGGTGCTGTAGTAAACGGTATAGCCCGTTGCACCGGCGACCTTGTTCCACTTGATTGTAACGCTCTTATTGCCTGCTGTAACATTTTTGACAACGGGAGCCTTTGTTTTTGTTGCGGTAAGAATCGACCTTGAAGTTGCTGAATAGAATTCCTTTTCGCCAATCTTTGAGAAAGCAGTGACAACAACCTTGTATTCGGTTCCTTCAGTAAGCTTCTTGAAGGTTAAGTATGTTTTTGAGGTATTGGCTGTCTTGACAAGGGTCTTACCCTTATAAAGCTGAACTCTGTAGCCCGATGCTCCGGCAACAGCACTCCATGAAACCTTGATTGAGTTTCTGGTCTGAGTTGCGGCAAGCTTTGCAGTCTTTCCGTCGAATGAATAGCTGATTAAGAAGCTGAGAACAACAGTGCCCTCATAGTCACCTGTAAAGGTTACGGTAACAATAGCATTTCCGGGATTGATGTTGTTCTTATATGCAACAGTGAAATCAACATCTCTTGTCAATGCCTTTCCGTTTGCATCCTTAACGATAACGCCGGGAGTCCATGCTTTTCCGTTATATTTGAGCTTTGTATAAGTGAGAGCTACCGAAGCAATTCTTGCAATGGTTTCTCCCGGAATTTCATCACCGCAATTGGCGCACTTTTTGCTTTCAGTTGCACCATCCTCATTGCGGGTTGCTTTCTTTGCGGGTGAAAGAGTTTCATAAACATGGCCGAGAGCCGGAGTTACTACCGGTTCTTCAGTTACTACGCCGCAGACGGAGCACTTCTTTCCGCCGACTGATTTATCGGTTGTGCAGTCGCCCAAAATGTCAGGAATTGCAACTTCGTTGTGGCCGCCCTTGTTGGGAATGACCTCTGCTGCAACTTCATTGCCGCAGACCTTGCACTTTTTGCATTCGGTGCAACCGTCCTCAGTGCAGGTTGCTTCCTTTGCCGGGGTAACTACTTCATAATCATGACCGACAGATTCGATAACGGCGGGTTCTTCAAGAACCTTATCGCAGACGGAGCACTTTTTGCCGGCGGTGCTTCCGTTTTCGGTGCAAGTTGCCGCAACAGCCGGAATTTCAACCGGAGTGTGTTCGGTCTTGACCGGAATCACTTCCTGCGCAACAAGAATTTCGTCGCAGACTGAGCATTTCTTTCCGGCGGTAAGACCGGTGTCTTTGCAGGTTGCTTCAACTGCCGGAATTTCTTCTTCTGTGTGCTTGCCCGGAGCTTTAATAACGGTTGCGGTGTTATAGGAGCAAAGTTCGCACTTTTCTCCGGCTTCTGTTCCGTCAACAAGGCAGGTTGCCTTCACTTCTTCAACCGTTTGGAGTATGTGTTCTTCCGTTACGGTGTTACCCTCAACAGAAGCGGTGCAGCCGCTGTTCTGGCAAACCTTTGTGTGAGTTTTTGCGTTCTGGTCATCGGTAAAGTTTCCGTAATTATGACCGAGAGCAGGAACGGTATCTTCTGATTTTCTTTCCGAATGATCAATATTTGTTGTTTTATCCTTATCAGGGCAGTTCTCTCGAACGCAGAATGTAAATTTCTCCGCTTTTCCGGGAACAAGGCAGGTCGGAAGCTCCGTAACGGCGGTTTCCGTTGTGCTATACTTGTGTCCGGCAGGATAAAGGACATAACCCTCTTTCAAACCACAGTTTTTGCATTCTCTATGCTTACTGTTGCCGTCAGTCGTGCAGGTTGCAGCCTTTGCTTCGATCACTTTAAAGTTATGCTGAGGCTTTCCGTCCTTGCCGTTAATGCAGGTGGTTTCAGTACAGCCGCGCCTGCATGTGCGTGTCATGGTCTTTCCATCGGGATTATTCTTCCAATCGCCCCAATCATGACCGAGAGCAGAACCATAGGTATATGTTTCCTCTTCCTTTCCGATT
>JAEDHZ010000046.1 GCA_016292705.1 Clostridiaceae bacterium | reverse complement strand
CCCGTGTTGCATCCGCAATTATGAGGGTTGCTGTTTTTGAACTGCTTTTCAGCGAGGAAAATATACCTGTAGGAGTTGCAATCAACGAAGCGGTTGAGATTGCAAAAAAATACGCCACGGCTGAGGATGCCTCATATATTAACGGTGTTCTCGGCGCAATAGCAAAGAAGTCAAAAGCGTAATGGCGTATATCGGTTTTGACACAAGCAACTATACAACATCTGTTGCCGCATATTTTCCGCAGGAGGGGCGTGTTCTGCAGAAGAAACTCTTGCTGCCGGTAAAAAAAGGTGAAAAGGGTTTGCGCCAAAGTGATGCCGTGTTTCATCACACGGTTCAGCTCAGCACGGTTTATGAAGAACTTATGAACCGTGAAAAATTCACGGTTGAAGGCGTCTGCGCATCAGTGAAGCCATGCCTTCGTGAGGATTCATATATGCCTTGCTTTCTTGTCGGAAAAAATACTGCACGGTGCGTTGCTCTTTCTTCCGGTGTTGAGTGCTTTGAAACGGCTCACCAGAACGGACACATTGCCGCCGCCTTGTTCAGTGCTGACCGTCTTGATTTGCTTGCAAGTCAGTTTGTTGCGTTTCATCTTTCCGGCGGAACAACCGAAGCCCTTCTGGTTACCCCCGATGAGAATGAGGTTTTTTCCTGCGAACGGATAGCTTCCTCGCTTGACCTCAAGGCCGGTCAGGCGGTTGACCGTGTCGGTCTGATGCTTGGACTTTCCTTTCCCTGCGGAAAGGAGCTTGATTCTCTTGCCTGTCAAAGTTTAACGCAATACAAAATCAAAGCGCCTATGAAAGACCTTGACTGCTCGCTTTCCGGACTTGAAAACAAGTGTAAAATTATGGCTCAGCGCGGTGAGAAACCGTGTGATGTTGCAAGATTCTGCATTGATTATATTTCATCTGCGCTTGACAGCATGACAGAACGCATAATTGAAAAATACGGAACACTGCCGCTTGTCTATTCGGGCGGAGTAATGTCAAATTCTATAATCAGTAAAAAGTTCAAAGAAAAATATAACGCAATTTTTGCAAAGCCGGAGTTTTCCTGCGACAATGCCGCAGGCGTTGCAATAATTGGTTATCTCAAAGGAAGAAAGAAAGCGGAGAGAAGTTTTTGATGTCAACTGTTTTAACCGTTTCACAGATAAATACCTATATCAAGTCAATTGTCGATTCTGACTTCAATCTCAAGAATATATATGTCAGCGGCGAGATTTCAAATTTCACTAACCATTACAGGACAGGACATTTTTATTTCACCCTGAAAGACTCCGATGCGTCAATTAAAGCTGTGATGTTTCGTTCAGCCGCTCAAAGAGTCCGCTTTGAGGTTGAAAACGGAATGAGGGTTATCATTAGAGGCAATATCTCGGTTTTTGAGCGCGACGGCATTTATCAGCTTTACTGTGAGGATATGATACCGGACGGTCAGGGCGCACTTAATCTCGCCTTTGAACAGCTCAAAAGGAAGCTTTCCGAGCAAGGGTTGTTTTCCGATGAGCACAAAAAGCCGCTTCCGCAGTTTCCGGAAAGGATCGGTGTGATAACATCCCCAACCGGAGCGGCTGTTCACGATATTCTGACCGTTCTTGAACGGAGATATCCGGTTGCGGAGGTTGTTTTTGAACCGGTTGCCGTTCAGGGAGATAACGCTGCGCCGCAGATTGTTGCAGCAATTAAAAAATTCAATAGCCTTGATGCGTGTGATGTGCTTATAGTCGGTCGTGGCGGAGGTTCAATTGAGGATCTCTGGGCGTTTAATGAGGAGACGGTTGCACATGCAATTTTTGATTCCCGTATTCCCGTGATTTCAGCTGTCGGTCATGAAACGGATTACACCATTGCGGACTTCGTCAGTGACCGCCGCGCACCCACACCATCAGCAGCAGCTGAAATTGCGGTTCCCGATTACAGAGAGCTTCTGTACACCTTTGATAAGGCTCTTGATGCGATTACGACAGCCGTTCTTTCAAAAATCAGCTCCGGAAAGGCTGTTCTTGAACAAAGTGAAAAGCACTTTTCATCCCTCAGTCCGCAAAAAAGTATATCGCAGTATGCTGCATTTGCGGAAATGTTTATGCAACGGATGAATACGGCGGTTGCAAATTCTTTTTCCCGCTTTCATCGTGAAACAGTGTTTTGCACCTCACGCCTTGAAAGTGTCAGTCCGCTAAAAACACTCGAACGAGGTTTTGCTGCTGTTGTTGATATCCATGGAAATGCCGTCAAAAGTGTTGCTGGTGTTTCAGCCGGAGACGAAATAGGCATCCGTCTTGCGGACGGAGAGCTGAAATGTACCGTTAACAGCATCGAAATGAATGAATTTGAAACCGAAAGGAACAATAAATGATGAATACATATAATTTTGACACGGCGCTCATTCGCCTGAAAGAAATTACCGAAAGCCTTGAAAGCGGCGAAACGGATCTTGAAATGTCAATGAAGCTTTATGAAGAGGGCGTTCATCTTGTTGCATTTTGCAACAAGGCGCTTGAAAATGCAAAGCAAAGGGTTGTTGAGCTTTCACAGCTTGCAGGCGGTGAGGAAAATGAATAACAGATATACAACTGAAGAATATGTTTCAATGATTGACGCAGCACTTGAAAAAACTCTTGAAAAGTGCGGCGATAATGTTGTTTCCGAAGCAATGAAGTATAGCGTCCGCAACGGCGGAAAGCGTGTCAGACCCCTCCTTGTTCTTGAGTTTTGCCGAATTTGCGGTGGGGATATCAATGACGCACTTCCGTTTGCCTGCGCTGTTGAAATGATTCATACCTATTCGCTTATTCATGACGATCTTCCCTGTATGGATAATGATGATATGCGCCGTGGACAGCCGTCATGCCATATAAAATTCAAAGAAAATTTTGCTTTGCTTGCCGGAGACAGTCTTTTGACCTTCGCTTTTTCAAGCGTCCTCAATTCCGAAGTTGCGAAGAATGATCCTGCAATGGCTCTTGAAGCTCTTTCTGTGCTTGCTGAGTGCGCCGGAAATGCCGGAATGATAGGCGGACAGGTTATTGACCTTGAAAGCGAGGGCAAGCAGATTTCAAGCGATACACTTGAAAAAATGGACAGGCTCAAAACCGGCGCACTGATCAAGGCATCATGCGTCATAGGTGTTGTTGTCGCCCACGGAAGTGACGAGGCAAAACTGGCTGCAGCCGATTTTGCCGAAAAGCTCGGACAGGCTTTTCAGGTTATTGACGATATTCTTGATGTCATCGGAAACGAGGAAACACTCGGAAAGCCGGTTGGAAGTGATGTTCAAAGTAATAAATCGACTTATGTTTCACTCCTCGGTCTTGAGTTGTCTGAACAGTTTGCAAAAAAGCTGACAGGTGAAGCGCTTTCATGCCTTGAGTTTTTCGGTGAGGAAGCAGTATATCTCAGAGAGTTTTCCAAAAAGCTTTTGTCACGAAGGAATTGATTGACTGATGGAATATAAACTTCTTTCCTGCATCAACTCGCCGTCAGATGTAAAAAGTCTTAATACAGAACAGCTGGAAAAGCTGTGTTTTGAAATCCGACAGAAAATGCTTTCCACTGTTTCAAAAAACGGCGGTCACCTTTCTTCAAATCTCGGTGCGGTTGAGCTTACCGTTGCGCTGCACAAAGTTTTCGATTCGCCGAAGGACAGTATTGTTTTTGATGTCGGTCATCAGTGCTATGCGCATAAACTCATTACCGGACGGTATTCAGTTTTTGATACACTGAGAAAAAAAGACGGACTATCGGGTTTTTGCAGGCCTAATGAAAGCGAACATGATATCTTTTATTCCGGTCACAGCTCAACCTCGGTTTCTGCCGGACTCGGTATTGCAACAGCGAACAAACTGCTGGATAGCGACGGATACACCGTTACTGTTATCGGAGACGGCTCTTTTACCGGCGGAATGGTTTATGAAGCTCTTAACAACGGTGGCAGAAGTAACACAAAGCATATAATTATTCTCAACGACAATAAGATGTCAATATCCGAAAATGTCGGTTCGTTTTCAAAATATCTTGCCGTTATCCGTTCAAAACCTGGTTACTACAATCTTAAAGCGTCAACAGAAAGGACGCTCAACAGGATTCCTAATGTTGGAAAAAAGATTTCAAAAAAGCTTTATGATCTGAAAACAGACATCAAGAATAAACTTTATGCTCAAAGCACCTTTTTTGAAGATCTCGGCTACAGATATATGGGACCGATTGACGGCCACGATATTTCAGTTCTTGTTGATGCGCTTGAAGCGGCAAAAAAGGTTAACGCTCCTGTTTTGCTTCATGTAAACACCATAAAAGGTAAGGGATATAGATTTGCTGAAGCAGACCCGAGCAGGTTCCACGGCGTTGGCCCGTTTGAACTCTCAACAGGAAAAACACAAAGTTCATCCGATTGCTTTTCAGATAAGCTTGGTGAGTATCTTTGTAAATATGCTCCTGAGAACAAAAAGATGTGTGCAATAACTGCGGCAATGGGTCTCGGCACCGGGCTTGAATGTTTCAGAAAAAGTTTTTCTGATCGTTTTTTTGATGTCGGAATCGCTGAAGAACATGCCGTAACCATTGCGGGAGGACTTGCAAAAAAAGGTATGTTGCCCGTTTTTGCTGTGTATTCAACCTTTTTCCAGCGTTGTTATGACCAGGTTATTCATGATATATCGCTTCAAAAGGTCAAGGTGATTTTTGCAATTGACCGTGCCGGCTTTGTCGGTGAGGACGGAGAAACACATAACGGTCTGATGGATGTTCCGTTCCTTTCAACAATACCGGATATCATTATCTATTCTCCGTGTTGTTACCGTTCACTTGAGGCTGATATAAACAATGCTGTTAATGCCGATACGGCTGCTGTTGCCGTTCGGTACCCAAGGGGAGGACAGGACGGAAATGTATCTGTTTTGCAGTATGACAGCGTTGATTTTTCAACCTACGGCGATAAAAAAGCGGATTCTTGTATCGTCACCTACGGTCGTATTACCTCTCAGGCAATACGGGCGGTTGACAGACTTTCGACAGCAGGAATAAATGTTCTTTTAATATCATTGAACAAAATCAAGCCGCTTCCCGATGCAGCTGTTGAACTGATGTTCAACATGAAAAAGGTTTTCTTTTTTGAAGAAGGTATGCGCAGCGGCGGTATCGGCGAAAAAACCGCCCTTTGCCTGCTTGAAAGGGGATATAAAGGCTCTTTCTCGCTGACTGCGGTTGATGACCGTTTTGTAAGTCAGGCTACGGTTGCAGAGCTTTTGAAAGAATACGGACTCGACACTGAAGGAATAGTAAAAAAAGTTAGTGAGGATTTTTAAGTGACAGAAAAAGCAAGACTTGACACTGTACTTTTTGAAAAAGGCTTTGCCGAAAGCCGTGAAAAGGCCAAGGCTCTCATTATGGCAGGGCAGGTCTATGTCAACAACATTAAGGTCACAAAGGCCGGCGAGAATATCAAGGAAAGCGACTGCATTGAAGTCAGGGGCGAAAAGCTGCCGTATGTAAGTCGGGGCGGATATAAGCTTGAAAAAGCCGTGAAGCAGTTCGGACTTTCGCTTTGCGGGTGCGTGTGCATGGACATCGGTGCTTCAACCGGCGGGTTCACCGATTGTATGCTTCAAAACGGCGCTGTCAAGGTATATTCAATTGATGTCGGTTACGGTCAGCTTGCATGGAAGCTTCGCACGGATGAAAGAGTTGTTAACCTTGAGAGGACAAATTTCCGCTATGTGACAAGGGAGATTGTTTCCGAACCGATTGATTTTGCAAGCGTTGATGTTTCTTTCATCTCGCTCAGGCTTATTATTCCTGTTATGAAGGAACTCCTCAAAGCCGACGCAGAGGCTGTGTGCCTTATTAAGCCTCAGTTTGAAGCAGGAAGAGATAAGGTTGGAAAAAAAGGCGTTGTGCGTGAACTTTCAACTCACATTGAAGTTGTTGAGAATATTCGCCAATTTGTCCTTGAAAACGGGTTTTCGGTGCTGAATCTTGATTTTTCTCCAATAAAAGGGCCTCAGGGAAATATTGAATATCTGATATATATTAAAAATGACGGAAAATGTGTGGATAATCTCTCGCTTTCGGTGGAGGAGATTGTTGAGTCGTCACACAGCAGGCTCGGAGGTGCAAAATGAAATTTGCCATTCATGTAAATCTTACAAGAACCCATGCTTATGAGGTTGCCTGCAATGTTATCAGGGAGCTTAGGAATCTTGGCGGTGAGGTATATCTGCCCGTTGAACAAAAGGAAATATTTAAGGACTTTGATGTAATATTTGAAGAAAACGACACTGCAGTTTCTTACTGCGACATTCTTATTGCAATCGGCGGCGACGGAACATTTATACATGCTGCGCATGATGCAGCAAAGTATGACAAGGAAATCCTCGGAATCAATGCCGGTAATCTTGGTTTCCTTGCCGGTCTTGAAAAACATGAATTGCATCTTCTTTCAAATCTTACCGAGGGGAAATATGAAATTGACCGCCGAATGATGTTCTGTGCTGAACATTATATCAACGGTGTGCTTACCGGAAAGCACTATTGCCTTAATGATGCTGTTATTGCCCGTGGTGTGTCAATGCGTATGTGCGACATTGATGTTGTTTGCAACGGCAAAAGGACATGCATATATCACGCAGACGGATTGATTGCTTCAACGCCGACGGGTTCAACGGCGTATTCGCTTTCCGCAGGTGGTCCTGTTGTTGACCCGTCAATTGAAAGTATTATTCTGACGCCCATTTGTACTCATTCGCTGTTTTCAAGGTCAATTATCTTTAGACCGGAAACACAAATTGAGATTTCGGTACTCAATTGTGGGCATTGTCTTCCGATTCTCAGCTGTGACGGTGAAAGCGCCGTTGAGATTACTCCGGAAAGCAAAATACTAATAAGGCGAGCTCACAGAAATTCAAAGATTATCAGAATTAAGGCGGACAGCTTTACGGATATCCTCCTGAATAAGCTTATTGAACGCCGGGTTTAAAGGAGAAGAAAAGGGATGAAAAGGAACAGACATGAGGCAATACTTGCGCTTGTTGAAAAAGAGGAGCTTGGAACTCAGGAAGACTTAATGTGTCGGCTGCATGAGCTTGGATACAATGTAACTCAGGCTACGGTATCAAGGGATATCAAGGCGCTCAAGCTTGTAAAATCACCTGTTGAAAACGGAAGATATAAATATTCGACCGCAAAGAGCGATAACGAGGATATGTCGCAGAAGTTTTTTTCGATACTTACCCATTCGGTGACAGGTGCAGACTACGCCGGAAATATGGTTGTTGTCAAGTGCATTTCAGGAATGGCAGGCGCCGCTTGCGAAGCCATTGACAACCTTGTTGAGAACGGCGTTGTAGGAACTCTTGCCGGTGATAACACATTTTTTGTTCTTTGCCGCGATGAAAAAACTGCCGCAGAATTCAGCGAAAGGATAAAGCGATACGCCGACGGAAACTGATTCTTTGAAAGGACGGCTGACTTTTTTCAGCTTATTGTGATATATGCTTACTGATTTGAAAATTGAAAATGTTGCCGTCATCAAAAAGGCAGACATTTCTTTTGAAAGCGGACTTAATATCCTTACCGGCGAAACCGGTGCCGGAAAGTCGATTGTTATTGATTCCATCAATGCGGTGCTCGGCGAGCGGACAAAAAAAGAGCTTGTTCGTGACGGTGAAAAGGGAGCAAAGGTTACTGCATTTTTCCAGAATATTTCTCAGAATGTTTCTGATGCTCTAAGTGAGCTTGATATTGAGCCTGAATGTGACGGAACTCTGCTTATCAGCCGTTCTGTTACAACGGATGGGCGAAGCACATGCAAGGTCAACGGGCAGCCTGTTACGCTTTCAATGCTCAAGCGCCTCGGCCGTGAGCTTATTACTATCTGTGGCCAGCACGACAGCCAGAAGCTCCTTCAAAGCGAAAGCCACCTTGGATATATTGATGCCCTTGCGAATTGCCAGGGTGTTCTTGAGCAATACCGCATTCTTTATAATAAGATGCTGGAAATAAAAAGGGCACTTTCTGCGCTCAATTCGAGCGAGTCAGACAAGAAAAACAGACTCGATTTTCTTTCCTACCAGATAAATGAGCTTGAAAGCGCTGACATTACTGTTGGTGAAATTGAAGCACTAAAGGCTGAAAAATCAAAGCTCCAGAACCGTGAGGCAATTTCTAAAAGCCTTTATGCCTGCCATTCAATTCTTGCCGGTGATGAAAACAACAATGGTCTTTCCGATAGTCTCTATTCTCTCAGCTCCTATCTTGAACAATTGGGTAATTATCACAGTGATCTGTTGCCTTACTCTGAATCGGTAATTAACTTTAAGTATGAAATGGACGAGTGCCTTTGCGATATTTCTTCAAAGCTTGAGGGTTTTGATGAGTCTGAAACAGATATAGACAGCGTTGAAGCAAGACTCGACTTGCTCTATCGTCTTTCCAAAAAATACGGCGGCACGGAGGAGGAAATGCTCTCTTTCCTTGAACATGCCAAAGAGGAGTATAATGAAATCGCTTTTTCTGATGAAAAAAAAGCCCGTCTTGAGTCGGAACTTGCTTCTTGTCAGAAAGAAGTGTTTGACCTCGGATGCTTGATTTCAGACAACAGAAAAGCTGCCGCTCTGAAATTTGAAGAACAGGTCTCTTTTGAACTTTCATTTCTTGATATGCCGCATGCAAGGTTTTCGGTGAATTTCAGGGATAGAGAACCTTATGAAAACGGTCTTGATGAGGTTGAGTTTCTTTTCAGTGCAAATGCCGGACAAGAGGAAAAGCCGCTTTCAAAAATTGCTTCCGGCGGTGAACTTTCAAGGGTGATGCTTGCGGTTCGATGTGTGCTTACGGGCAACACAGACGAGGGAACGATGATTTTTGATGAGATTGACACCGGAGTCAGCGGAAGAGCCGCGCATAAAATTGCCGCAAAGCTTCGTGAAGTATCGTCCGGAAAGCAGGTCATTTGTGTCACGCACTTAGCTCAGATTGCAGCCTTTGCAGACAACCATTTTCTCATTGAAAAGCAGTCCGATGATTTTGAAACGGTAACGAAGGTCAATAAGCTTGACAGCGAAAACAGAGTCCGGGAACTTGCACGGATAATCGGCGGCGATGTTATCACTCCGGCAACAATGAAATCTGCGCAGGAGCTTATTGATTTTTCGCTCACTTCTTGACATCGCAGTGAAATAAAGGTATTATATTGAACAGTTTGACACTTTTAAAACAAAACGGAGGAAAAGCAATGCAGATATATGAAGAACTTGTTGCCCGCGGACTTATTGCTCAGGTGACGGATGAAAAGGAAATAAGGGATCTTGTCAATAACGGTAAGGCCGTTTTTTATATCGGTTTTGACCCGACTGCAGATTCGCTCCATGTCGGTCACTTTATGGCTCTCTGCCTTATGAAGCGTCTTCAGATGGCAGGAAACAAGCCT
The DNA here is from genome assembly GCA_016292705.1 of Clostridiaceae bacterium. GTDB lineage: Bacteria > Bacillota > Clostridia > Oscillospirales > Acutalibacteraceae > UBA6857. Next base: position 106 of record JAEDHZ010000046.1, on the reverse strand, counting down.
ATTGCTCTTATCGGCGGTGGTACCGGAATGATCGGTGATCCTTCGGGAAGAACTGATATGCGTTCAATGATGACGCCTGAAACCATTCAGCACAACTGTGAATGCT
>JAEDHZ010000045.1 GCA_016292705.1 Clostridiaceae bacterium | reverse complement strand
TGAGTTTTTGTCTTTGTATATCTTACCACAAATTACAGAATAATGGAATGATTTGCGCTATTTTTTCAAATTGTTTTAAGTTGTGTTAAATAAGCTGGGGTAATATAACCCACTATCATAAAAGCTGAATGAAAAGCTTAAAATATAGTAATATATAGAATTATGGAATAAAGGGAGAGAATACTATGTGCGGAATAGTAGGATACACGGGAAAAAACAAGGCGGTGCCGTATCTTCTTGACGGACTTTCAAAGCTTGAATACCGGGGCTATGACTCGGCAGGGGTTGCTTTGATTGAAGACGGAAAAATCAGCGTTACAAAAAAGAGCGGAAGGCTGAGCGTTCTTGAAAAGGAGCTTGAAAAGCGGGAGGAAAGCACGGCAACGGTCGGAATCGGCCACACCCGCTGGGCAACCCACGGAAGACCGAGCGATGAAAACGCTCATCCCCATATCAGCGAAAACTGCCTTTTCGCCGTTGTGCATAACGGCATCATTGAAAACTACGCTCAACTCAAGGAACAGCTTGAAAGCGAGGGTGTTCACTTCTCCTCCCAGACGGATACGGAAGTTATTTCCCAATTGCTTGAAAAAAACTATGACGGTTCTTTCCTTTCTTCGGTGCAGAAAACTCTGCCGATGCTTGAGGGCGCTTATGCGCTTGCGGTGCTTTGCAGGGATGAACCGGACACGATTGTCTATGCAAAAAAGGCAAGCCCGCTTGTTCTCGGAAAAAGCGACGAGGGGATTTTTGCGGCCTCTGATGTCACTGCGGTACTAAAGCACACAAGGGATGTCTATAAGCTGTCCGATGGAGAAACCGCAGTCTGTAGGGGTAATTGTCTGCGCTTTTATTCCGCAGACAAAACACCTGTTCAAAAGCAATGCGAGCACATCACCTGGAGCGCAGAGGATGCGCAAAAGGGAGGTTATGATCATTTCATGCTCAAGGAGATTTTTGAACAGCCGGCAGCCTTTTCGGCAACCGTCAATCAGCATATTCATAACGGGAAGCTCTTTTTTGAAAATCTTCCGCTTTCAAAGGATGAAGTCAAAGGACTTGATCGCATAGTTATCACTGCCTGCGGCTCTGCATATCACACGGGAATTGTCGGAAAGTATATTTTTGAAGGTCTTGCCCGTATTCCGACAGAGGTGGACATCGCTTCCGAATTCCGATACCGCAATCCGATTCTGACAGAAAATACGCTTGTAATTATCATCAGCCAGAGCGGAGAAACGGCGGACACCCTTGCGGCTTTGCGGCTTGCAAAGGAAAAGGGAGCAAGGGTGCTTTCCGTTGTCAATGTTGTCGGAAGCACCATTGCAAACGAAAGCGACGGAGTGATTTATACTGCCGCAGGTCCGGAAATTGCCGTTGCAACAACAAAGGCATATTCAACCCAGCTTGCTGTTTTATATCTCCTTTGCGCCCATTTTGCGCACGAGAGGGGACTGCTGGACGATGATGGACTTTCAAAATATCTCCTTGAGCTTCAGAATGTTCCGAAAAAGCTCAATGAGGTGCTCGAAGCAAACCGTGAAAGGGCAAAAAAGCTTGCAAAGCTTTTTGTTCCCCTTGACCACGCCTATTATATCGGACGGGGAATTGATTTTGCTGCCGCCACTGAGGGTTCGCTGAAAATGAAGGAGATCAGCTATATTCATTCCGAGGCATACGCCGCCGGCGAGCTCAAGCACGGAACAATTTCCCTTGTTGAAAAGGATACGCTCGTTGTTGCTCTTGCCTGCCATGAGCCGCTTTTCGCAAAAACAATGAGCAATATCCGTGAGGTTGTTTCCCGCGGGGCAAGAATCCTTGCCGTGACAACGGAAAAGCACAAAGACGAGATGAAGGATCTGGATTTTGTTCTGACCGTTCCGGAAACAAGCCTTTGGTTTTCCGCTTCCCTTGAGGTTGTTGTTTTGCAGCTTCTTGCCTATTATGCCTCGCTTTACAGGGGCTGCGATATAGATAAGCCCCGCAACCTTGCAAAATCAGTAACGGTCGAATAATTCAATACCAACAACAAAGAAAAGCTATAATTCGCAGAAGGACAATGTTTTTGAGGTTCTGTTGATTATAGCTTTATGTATTGTTCTTTTTGCTTTTTGACTGATGAGTTGACCGGACTTTTCCTGCGTGAATAAGATGTAAAATTTACTCGCATAGTGTTGAATTTTCATGCCGTATAGAGTATAATTCATAATGTATGTTACAGAATCGGGGTACTGTCGGATGAAGTGTCGGGGTTTTCCTGATATCTTATCTGCGGCTGCCGGACACGATCGGGAGGCTAATATGTCTAATATCAATTTTTCGCTCGAACAAAACGGATATTCCGTTCGCGAGGTTGACAAATATATCGACCTGCTTCAGACCGAATATAACAATGCCATTGCCTGGGGCGAGGAAATGGAAAGGAAGCTGCTGAAGCTTGAAGAAAACATAAAGGACCTCGGAATGTACTTCACCATTGATGAGGATAACCAGAATGAAGTCATCCGCCGTGTTTTTGCGGAATTGACCGCAACGGTTGAAAAGGTGAAGCAGAACGCCGAGGAAAAGGCACAGCAGATTATTGACGCTGCAAACGAAAAAAGCCGCAACATCGTTCGCCAGGCGATGGAAAATTCGGTTGAAATAAGAACCGAGAACACCACTATCATGAAAAACCTGAAAAGCATCAACGAAATGATTTCCGTCATTCTTGAAAAGGGTATTCAGTAAGGTGAAAACTTGACAAGAATCAACGGTTGCAAAAGGATGTGATTTGATTGGCAGGCTACAGACCGAAGAGTCTTGATGAACTTAATAATTTATACGGCAAGGCAATCTCAGCCGAAAACGAGATTAAAAAAAGCTCCTCATTGCTGAAAGAGGAGGTGCTCTCCGATATAATCGGCGGTGAACACGCTGAAGTCCAGAAACCTCAGCACACTGTTGAGCGCAGGGGAACCGGCGTTTCAAACGACATTGACAGTTTTATCAGGCAATTTTCAAATGAACACGGTTATTCATCAATCGGCGAAACATTCGCAAAAAGGCCGGCGCCTCAGCCGCCTCAGCCGCCGCGTGCGGATTTTGAAAACCGCCGTGAAGCTTTTGCACCGTCCGAACGCAAAAGTGAGGATGAAAAGCCCGGCGACATTTCCGGTCTGATGGATGACTATGTACGCATCATGAGCGGCGAGGATGACGATGAGGATGACGGCGAGTTTTCCTCAAGGAAACCGCTTTTCAAGAACCGTCGTAACGACAAAAAAGGAAAAAAGAAAAATTCAAAGGATATTATTGAAGACAGTTCCGGGCCGGTTCAGGAAGAACAGCCGCAGGAGGCTGCTTCTGAACGGGAACCGGTCACCGGGGATCCGATTTTTGGCGCTTCTGAAAGTCAGGACAGCGAGCGGCAGGAAGAAGTTGCTGCGGATTCTGAATTTGTTGCAGATTCTCAACCCGAAGTGCCAAAAACGCCGTTCACTCTGAACATTGACGAAAACGCCGAAAAGGCGATGGAGCAAAGCCTTGACGAGGAGCTTGAAAAAGCGGATGATTCGGAGCATGACTTCGATATCGGCAGTGCTCAGGCTTCCCGTCCCTCGGGCGGAGTGATTTTTGCAAAGGTTGTTCTGAGCGTTCTTCTTGCAATCACTCTGATTGTGACGGTGCTGACCGGTGTCGGAGTGTTCTCCGTCAACAGTGAACGGGCTCTTCCCGGCGGAGTTTTAATTTTCTGCGCAACAAACGCTTATGAGGATGCCGGAATAAAAAGCAATGATTTCATAATATGCAAAAAGAGCAACAGCGTCGATGACGGCGAAAAGGTCATTTACATCAACCGTGAGCTTCGCTCTTTCTCGTTCGGTGTCAAGAACGGCGAAAAGACCGATATCAACGGTAATGTTTATTACAAAGTCTCCTCTGAGCAGGTTGAAAAGACCAATGTTCTCGGCGTCATTGTGAAAACCGTTCCGTCGTTCGGAAAGGTTGTCCGGATTGTTGTTGAAAACTATCTTTTTGTTCTGCTCGGTCTTGTTGTTCTTGCAATAATCCTGACTCTTGTTCTCTGCCTTGCGTTCCGCAGGCGTAATTATGATGACTACTATTATGACGAAGATTATGAGGACGGAGAAAGCAGTCCGGAGGAGGATTTTTCCGCTGTTGAAAAGAAGATTGCGCAGGATGAAATCGAAGAGGAAGACGATGACAGAAACTCGCTTTACAGCGGAATTGAATGATTTGAAAAGATGATTTTTGTCACCCGAGGGAATATTTTTCTTTTTTAGAGATATATTTTTAAATTATGTTTAAGTCCAAAATTATAATATGATAATAACGAGTTCACAACTTGTTAAAGAAATCGGAAACACTTGTTGTTTTATTGAAAAAAGCGAGGTGAAAACATTGACTAAGGAAGAGGTCGGTCAGGCTATCGGTAATGCATTAAGCCAGGTTTTGCAGTTCATCATCAACGGATTCAAGAACATGGACTTCAAAGCATTTTTTGACGAGTTTATAAAGCTTATCAAGTCAGTAGTTTAAAAGTTGAAAACACCGCCAGAAACTTCGGTTGAAAACCGGTTTCCGGCGGTTTTTTGCTTTATTTTTGCCTTGTCGGTCATATATTTTGATAGGGTATTTTACGGAGGAAAATATATGACAACAACGGTTTCAATCTCTCTTTTAATCTTTGGCGGCATTTATGCCGTTATGTTTGCTTTTCAAAAAATACGCCCGTTTGCTGCCGTTTTCGGTGCGGCAGTTTTTGTCGTTATCGGAAGCACGGGGGCTTTGCCGGGGTTTCAATACACGCTTTCGGATGCCCTTTCGGCGGTTGACTTCAATGTGATTCTGATGCTTGCCGGAACAATGGGAACGGTTTCGCTTTTTATCGAGTCCGGAATGCCTGCGCTTCTGAGCGATATCCTCATTTCCAAAACTCCTGACCTGCGTTCGGCAATTGTTGCGCTTTCGCTTTTTGCCGGGCTGATATCGGCGTTTGTTGACAATGTTGCAACCGTGCTGATGATTGCGCCCGTTGCGCTTGCGTTTTGCAAAAAGTGCGGCGTTTCCCCTGTTGCGCCGATGATTTGCATTTCCGTTTCCTCAAATCTTCAGGGTGCGGCAACGCTTGTCGGAGACACCACCTCGGTACTGCTTTCAAAGGCGGCAGGACTTGATTTCACAGACTTTTTTGTTGACAGCGGACGGCTGGGCATGTTCTTTGTTGTTGAAGCCGGGGCACTTGTTGGTGCGGCGGTTGTTTTCTTCATGTTCCGCCGGGAAAAAGCCCCGGTTGTCTGCACACAAAGGACAAAGGTCAGCGACAAAGGGCCAACGGTTCTTCTTTTGCTGACTGTGCTTTCGCTCATAGCTGTCTCCTTTGTTCCGTACAGGGAGAATGCTGCACCCGGGGCGATATACAAGCCTGAGATTGCGAACGGCCTCATCTGCGTTTTCTTCTGCCTTGTCGGCCTTTTCCGCAGAATGTTGCGTGAACGGTCGTCTGCCGCCTTTTTTTCAATGATAAAGGAAATAGACTTTCTCACCCTTCTGCTTCTTGCAGGACTTTTTGTGATTATCGGCGCAGTTTCCGAGGCCGGGGTGATAAGCCTCATCGGCAGCACTGTTTCGAGGCTCGGCAGGGGAGCAAACGGTGTTTTCCTTGTCTATACCATGCTTGTCTGGGTGTCCGTTTTCTTTTCGGCTTTCATTGACAACATTCCCTACACCGCAACGATGCTGCCCGTTGTTGCGGTCATTGCCCATGACCTTTCCGTGGTTGACGGGCTGACTGTTGAACCCAAGCTTCTTTATTACGGCCTTATCTGCGGCGCAACCCTTGGAGGAAATCTTACTCCGATTGGTGCAAGCGCAAACATTGCCGCCCTCGGAATACTCGGAAAGGAGGGCTTCAAGGTGCGCTCAAGGGATTTTATGAGGTATGCGGTCTTGTTCACTGTTTGCGCTGTTGTAACGGGGTATGTGCTCATCTGGCTCATCTGGGGTGTTTCATAAATCACGACTGAACAAAACTTTTCAAGGGTAGACAGGTATAGGCTTCAATTGTCTGAAGTCCGACTTCCGGATTGCGTGATTGAAAAAAGCCTCGCAAGCATCAGATTAACAGCGGCTGAAGCTGTTCTTCACGCAGGGCAAACTCCGCCGCCTCCTGCGTCCTTTCAAAATCGCAGACGAGCGAGAATGGCTTGCCTTTTGCGTCATCCTGTCGCATGGGAATCATGTAGATATGCTTGCGCGCCATAAGAAGCCCTATATTCTTTGCGGCGGCGGCAAGCGAATCGTTTGAGGAAACGCCGAGGAGAATCGGCCTCCCGTTGCGCAGGTGTGATTTTGCGGCAAGGGTAACGGGCGTATCCGCAATTGAATTTGCAAGCTTTGAAAGTGTGTTTCCCGTGCAGGGCGAAACAATCAGCAAATCAAGAAGTTTTTTCGGACCTATGGGTTCCGCTGAGGGAAGGTCGGAAATGATTTTGTTCCGGCAGATTTCCTCAATCCGTTTGCAAAAATCGGCCGCCTTGCCGAAACGGGTGTCAATTGAAAAGGCATTGAAGGACATTATCGGAACAAGTTCAAACCCGGAATTGCTCAGCTTTTCAAGGGCGTTTATTGATTTTTCAAAGGTACAGAACGAGCCGGTAAATGCGTAGCCGACAGTTGGTTTATTCAAGTTTTTCACCCCGCTTTGCAAAGTAATTCTCAATCGTTTCCTTGATTTTTTCAGCGCAGGAATCGGTGCAGAATCTTCCGGGAAGACCGCCGCCGGAAACAAAGCGTGCACCCGTCCTTTCAAAGTCGCTTTCATCCGCTGCAAAGGGACGGCTTGCAAGTTCAAAGTAAACCGAACCGTCTTTCATCCGACAGACATCGCTTTTTGAAAAAAGCTTTGCCGGAACAGTGTTGAAAATATAGTCAAAAAGGCGAACAAAGGAGGAAAGCTCGCTTAAATCAAAAGCCTTGAATCCCAGGGCTGCGGCTTCGGTAATATTCTCCCTGCGTCTTGCCGCAACATAAACATCAAGTCCGAGCGAGCGCAGAAACAACGCTGTCGGCCGTGCGATTTTTCCGAATCCCGTGACAAGCGCACGCTTGGAAACAACATACTGCTTTGTGTTTTCCAAAAGCAGACGCACTGCGCCCTGGGCAGTGAGGTGGGCATTGAAGAGGGCAAATTCCTTTTCACCCAAAAGGTCAAAGAGCCTTGCTTTGTTCTTTTGCGCAGCGGCACAAAATCCGTCAGGAAAGCCTCCGCCGATAATCAGAGTTGTGCTTTTTGCTGCTGCGGCAACAGCATCCAGGGATAATGACAGTGTGTTGTCTGCGCTGAAAACATGCTTTTTGTCCTTGGAGCACGGAACGGGCAGAATTATTGTTTCATGCGCCGAAAGCGGCCGCAACTGCTCAAGCTCTGCGTCATCAAAAGCGGAGTGTACGGTAACATTATCACTTTCAAAAAGCTTTGCAAGCTTTTTCTGCCTTTCGTCTCCGCCGAGGATAAGAATCCCTTTCATGAGAACCTCCTTGCAAGTTTTTAAGGAAGCTCTGATTTGTTCAGCGGTTCCTTAACACATTATATGCCGCAAAAATCGGATTGTTAAATCAACAGATTAAAGCATAACATATTAGTGCAGTGTATTTCCGAAGGGGTGCCCGGTATGATAATCCGAATCAGGAAGTTCCATGTTCTTGCCGCTGTTTTCGGCATTCTTTGTGTTTCGTTTCTCTTTGCTTTGAAGGCAGAAAAGCCTTTCAGCCAAACCTTTGCGGCCCGGAGTGAACGAATGTTGCCCGTTGTGATGTATCACCACATCACCGAAAACCCGAAACGGGCAGGAAAGTATGTCATACTGTCTGACGAACTGCGGCGGGATCTTGAGTATATCAAAAACAAGGGATATGAGACGGTCTGTATTCAGGATCTCATTGACTTTGTTGACGGAAAAAATCAGCTCCCGGAAAAAATTGTTATGATTACATTTGACGACGGATTTGAAAGTGTTATGGAGCTTGCTCAGCCGATACTGAGGGAGAACAACCAGCGAGCCGTTCTTTCTGTTGTCGGCAGCATAACCGAGAGCTATACCCTCAACCATGACCGCAACATTAACTATGCCTATCTTGGCTGGGATGAACTTCGCGAACTTCAGCAAAGCGGAGATTTTGAAATCCAGAACCATACCTACGATATGCACAACCTGAACAAAGCCGGGCGCAGGGGAATGGCACGCAAAAGCGGAGAAAGCCCGATTGACTATGAAAACGCCCTGACAAGCGACCTCATGAGGATGCAGCAGCTTTTGGAAAGTCGCAGCAAAATCAAAGCCACCGCCGTCACCTATCCCTACGGCAGCTACTCAGGTCAGACGCTTGACATTGTGAAAAAGCTCGGCTTTCGTGCCTCTCTCGTCTGTGAAGAACGGGTAAACCGTATCACCCGTTCAGACAGTGACTGCCTTTTCAATCTCGGAAGATATAACCGTCCCTCCGGAATGGGCACGCAGGAGTTTTTTGAAAAGCTGGGAATTTATTGAACCACTGAATGAATCACAGCATAGGCTTTGTGCAAATATTGCTTTAATCTTTCCTGAAATGTTGCACAAAACCGTGTACATCAGATTTAACAAAAGCTTCCTTATGATAACAAAAGCCAACTAAAAACGGGCGCCCCGAAAGACGCCCGTTTTGTCATTTTTCTCCTGTGACCTCAATGCCGTTTTTTCTCAGCAGAGCCGTCAGACAGCCCTCACCTTCAATGAGAGTGCCCGAAAATGTTCCGTCATAAATATGCGTTGAACCGCAGGAGGGACTGTTCTGCTTGAGAATCGCTTTTTTGATGCCGTGTCTTTGGCAAAGCTCAAGAACCTTTTGTGAGCCTGAAAGATACTCGCTTGTTCTGTCCTCTCCGTCTGAGGAAATAACCTTGCCGTCAATAATTTCGCAAGGGGTACGGGGTGTTGTCAGACCGCCGAGCTTTTCCGGGCAGACGGGGAGTGCTCTGCCCTCTTCATAGAGAGCCTTGATTCTTTCGTCCGGTTTGCTTTTTCCGTCATAGCGGCAGGGAAAGCCGCAAAGGCAGGCGGAAACGGCAAATTCATATACTTTTTCCTTTTCCATGGTTATTCAATAACTGTTGCGGTTTTGATGCGGATAGGCTCAACGGGCGAGGCTTTTTCGCCGATCGAGTTATATGTCATTTCAACCTCGCAGAACGAGTCAACAACCTCCATACCCTCAATAACCTTTCCGAATGCCGCATAGCTTCCGTCAAGAGAGAAGCCATAATCGTCTGAATAGCAGATGAAGAACTGGCTTGAGGCCGAGTCGTTCTGCGCGGAACGCGCCATTGAAATCACGCCGCGCGTGTGCGAAAGGGTGTTTTGAGCAAAGCCGTTTGCGGCAAATTCGCCCTTGATTGTTTTCTTGCTGCCGCCTGTGCCGGTGCCTTTCGGGTCGCCGCCCTGCGCCATGAAGCCCTCAACCACTCTGTGGAAGGTGAGACCGTCATAAAAGCCGTCTTTTACGAGCGAGAGGAAATTTTCAACCGTTGCCGGTGCGTATTCGGGATAAA
>JAEDHZ010000289.1 GCA_016292705.1 Clostridiaceae bacterium | reverse complement strand
AAGAATAACCGGGAGGTAAAACGAATGAAAACCAAAACGCAAGCAAGCGAAAGCCCGCTCAGAAAGACTTCGCCGTTCAGATATGGCTTCGGAATGTTCGGAACATCAATTCCGGTCAATATGTTCAAGTCGTATGCGGCAGCGTTGTATCTGACGAGTCTCAATCTGATCACATCGGAACAAATGTCAAGAATAGTGTTCATTTATACTTTTGTTGACGCAATAGACAACCCGGTGTACGGTCTGCTTTCAGACAGAACGAACACAAAATGGGGAAAGCGCAGACCGTGGCTGGTAATCGGAACACCGCTTCTGATTCTTTCGTTCATAATGTTCTTTAACATGCCGAAAGGTATTCAGTCAAACGAAACCCAGGCTTATATTTATATTCTCTTAATGTATATTTTCACCGGTACGCTTGATTCGCTCATTAACGCCAACTACGGAGCACTGTTTCCGACCCTTTTCAAAACAGATGCGGAAAGGGCAAAAACAAATGGCATCAGGCAGATATGCCAGCTTGTTGCAATGGTAATTTCCATTGTTCTGACCCCGGTTGTTGCAAAAGCAATCGGCTACGGCCTTACGGCTATAATATACGGCGCAATAGCCCTTGTTATCATTCTTTACATGACCTTTGGCTGCCACGAAAACCTTGAAGCGGAAAAGCAGGAACTTGAAAACGCAGAAAAACCGGATCTTTTCAAGGCCATTTTTGCCCTTGCAACAAACAGCAAATTCTGGATTTTCGGCTTTGCCGGTGCTTTCTATTCGGCGGCATTTTCGCTGATATCACAGTCGGTTCCGTTCTATGTCAAATACACATTGAAGCTTGACAGCAGCATGACCACGGTTATGCTCGGAGCGGTTTTTGCCTTTGCCCTCATCGGCATAGTCGTTTTCTCGGTGATTTCCAAAAAGGTTGAAATCATAAAAATCTGGAGGCTCGGTTTTATCATAATGACCGTCGGCTTCATTCCCCTTTATTTTGCAAAGAATCTTCCGACAGCAATTGTCATTGCGGGAGTAATGGGAGTTGGCGTTGCCGGCTGCCTTATCACAATGGATTGCATCGGTGCAAAGATTATTGACAACGACTATGAACGCCACGGTGTTAAGCGAGAGGGTATGCTGACAAGCCTTATCGGTGTTATGAACAGACTCAACGGCTTGTATGTTGCCCTCGGATTTAAGCTGATGTACAGCGTATTTGGCTTTGAAAACGACCTCAATCCGGGTTCACAGCCTGATGTTGCTTCAAAATTCCTCCTTTGCGTGTTGCCGTTTGTTGCAATGCTGCTTGCAAGCATTTTCTCAATGTTCCTTCATTTCGACAAAAAGGAAGAACCTGAAGCTGCTTCGGTGAGTGCAGATGAATAAATACCTGATAATCAATGCTGACGATTTCGGCTATAACGAACAGCAAACTGATGCAATAACTGAGCTTTATAAAAACGGTCTGATTTCCTCAACCTCGTTCCTTTGTGTAACTGCATATTCAGAAACAGCCGCAAAAAGGGCGGTTGCGGAAAAAATACCGGTAGGAGTTCATCTTGCAATCAACTCCGATAATGAGAATGAGCCGTGGAAAAGCCTGAGCGCAAGCGCATCTCTATGCAACGAAAATGGGCTTGAAAGCAATCAGAAAAGGTTAGCTTTGCACGCAAGGCGAAGTGAGGTTGCAAAGGAGCTTGAAGCTCAGTATGATTTCCTCATTTCAAACGGCGTTACGGTTGACCACGCCGACAATCACTGCGGAACACTTTACGGCATCAACGCAAGAAGATTCTATCTTGACGCATACGATTTTTGTGCAAGGCACGCACTTGCGTATCGCTTTCCGAAAAGGCCGGACTTCATTGCAAGGCAGCTTGGAATAAGCCGTGTTCCGAAGCCGCTCTGCGCTTTTCAAAGTCATATAGTGTCACAAGGAAAGAAGCGTAATGTCCGCCTGCTTGATGATCTTGTGTCTAACCCTTGGAGCGCAAAGGATATTAAGGA
>JAEDHZ010000044.1 GCA_016292705.1 Clostridiaceae bacterium | reverse complement strand
CCTCTTCAACAGCCATAAGGTCACTGAATACTCAGTCAACCTCAGCAGCGGTGCTTTGACATATAAAATTGCAGGCGACGATGTTGAAAAGAAATATACTCTGCCAAGCGTTGAACTTTTTGTCAACGATATTCATGAAGGTATCATGGAGTATAACAAAGAGAACCCTGACAAGGCGATTAAGTATGACTATAAGGCGGGTTCTAATTCGGCATGGTGGGCGAGTATGCTGCCCATGCTTCTGACCGGAGTTCTGCTTGCGGGCGTAATGATCTATTTTTACAAAAAAATGGGGCAGACAATTGTCAGCGAAAACAACCGTACTCTCAGCTTCGGAAAGGCTCGTGTCACACTCGGTAAAGACGCAAAGGTCAAAACAACATTTGAAGATGTTGCCGGTGCTGACGAGGAAAAGGAAGAGCTCAGCGAGATTGTTGAGTTTCTTAAAAGTCCCGTTCGGTTCAATGAACTCGGTGCAAGAATACCGAAAGGTGTTCTTCTTGTCGGCCCTCCGGGAACCGGAAAAACTCTTCTCGCAAAGGCTGTTGCAGGAGAAGCCGGCGTTCCGTTTTTCTCAATTTCCGGATCGGATTTTGTAGAAATGTATGTCGGTGTCGGCGCATCCCGTGTCCGTGACCTTTTTGCTCAGGCAAAAAAGAATTCACCTGCTATCTTATTCATTGATGAAATTGATGCCGTTGGTCGTCACCGTGGTGCTGGTATGGGTGGAGGCCATGATGAAAGAGAACAGACTCTCAACCAGTTGCTTGTTGAAATGGACGGCTTCGGTGCAAATGAAGGCGTAATTATCATCGCTGCAACAAACCGCCCGGATATCCTCGACCCGGCTCTCCTCAGACCCGGCCGTTTTGACCGTCAGATTACGGTCGGATATCCTGATGTTAAGGGAAGAGAAGCTATTCTCAAAGTTCATTCAAGAACGAAACCCCTTGCGCCGGATGTCAAGCTTGACATAATTGCTCAGTCAACAGTCGGTTTTACCGGTGCTGACCTTGAAAATCTTCTTAACGAAGCCGCACTTCTTGCTGCAAGGAGAAGAAAAAAGGCGATTACTATGGCTGAGATTGAAGAGGCAACAATCAAGGTTGTTGTCGGAACAGAAAAGAAGTCCCGCAAAATCAGCGAAAAAGAAAAGAAGCTTACTGCGTACCATGAAGCCGGCCACGCAATTGCAACATTCAGCCTTCCGAATCAGGATCCTGTTCATCAGGTTTCAATCATACCGCGCGGAATGGCAGGCGGTTTCACAATGTCACTTCCAAAGGAAGAACGCTCATATAAAGCACGCGGAGATATGCTTGATGACATTGTTGTTCTTCTTGGTGGCCGTGTTGCCGAAGCACTCATCCTCGGAGATATTTCAACCGGAGCTTCAAACGACATTGAACGAGCAACCGAGCTTGCAAGAGACATGGTTACCCGTTACGGAATGAGTGAGCTTGTCGGTCCGGTTTCATACAGTTCGGGAAATCATGAAATTTTCCTTGGCAGAGATTACAGCAATACCCGTAATTATTCTGAAACTGTTGCCGCAGAAATTGACTCTGAGATTAACCGCATTGTTAAAGATTCATATTCAAGATGTGAGGCAATTCTAAAAGCCAGCACCGATAAGCTTCATGAACTTGCAGCGTATCTCATGAAGCATGAAAAGATTGATGCGGATGATTTTGAAAAGCTTATGAACGGCACGCTCACTGAAGAAAAGACTATGGATGTCGTATCCTCTTCTCCGGAAGGAGAACAATCATAAATCCATTAAACCGTTTTGCTTTTGCAGGACGGTTTTTTCTTCTTTTTTTCTTGCCCTGAACGGCTTTTTATGTTATAATGAATCAGTGTGTATTCTGGTATACATGCAGAGTTTTACTTATCTTATAAGAAGTTCAAATCGGAGGATTTTTATGATAGAGTATATTAAAATTGCGGTTATATCTCTGATAAGCGGTCTGCTTGCTCCGCTGCCGTTTTCATACGCCGGCTCGTATTCTTTTCTTAGTTACATACTTGACTTCAACAAAAATTCACAGCTATCAGTGTTTTATTACTCAATAATCTCTGTTGTTTTTTCAGTAATGATTTTTATTTCATTGCGAAAAATCTATTTCAAAGGTTTCAAGGCGCTTTTCAGCACAAAGAAATCTGCTATGCAGAACCGAACAGTCTATCGTAAATTTATGCTCAATCTTTTAATATCACTTGTTCCGGCTCTGGTTATGTTTGTTCCTTATAAAAGTGGCAGGTTTTTGCTTGATATTTTCAGTGAACAAATCAGCGCCGAACACCTTCTTGTTACTGCCGTATGCTGTGCAGTAAGCGGTCTTTTCCTGCTCATCGGAAGCTGGTATGTCAAACAAGGATATGCGCAGACAAAAAGAGCCTCCGATTGGAAATCAACAATCAGATTCAGCATCTATCAGACTGCTTCTTACTTTTTTCCGGGCATTTCGAGCATTTCAACCGGCGCAACAAGCCTTCTCATTTCAGATATTGACAACAAGGTTATTGTTCGTGAGATTCTGACATATATAGCTCCGTCAATATTCATTACCAATGTCTTCAGGCTGATTCGTTCAACCATGACCGGCATTGTGCTCAATCCGGTTGTCATTCTTTTGTGCTTAGTGTTTTCGGCTGTCGGAAGCGGAGTGATGATTCACCTCATTTCTAAAATTGATTTCCGGAAAATATGTTTGTATTTCAGCATTTTTTCAATACTTTTTGCAGCTGTCAGCGTCGCTGTCCTTTTTGTGCTGTAACTCAATTTACATAACTGCCTCCGAAATACGGCGAGTGTGTTTGATTTTGCCGTTTGGTCAGGTTTAATTTCGGCGGATAATAATGTTTTATGAGGCTTTTTAATGGCAAATTCTAATAATTCAAAGTCAAAAAAGACTTCAACTTCAACAAAGAAGAAAACTTCTGCGGCAAAAAAAAAGAACAAAAAGAATAAGAAACTGAGCTTTTATGAAAGCCATCGTTCTGCAATCATGTTCGTATATTTGATTGTGTCCTTGCTTCTTATGACTGTAGCTTTTATTCCCGGACGCAACATCTGGGCTTCAATAAGGGGTATTTTCTTTGGATTTTTCGGCCTCGGGTTTTATTTGTTTGACATTTTTCTTCTTGTTATAGGTGTTCGCATTGCTCTCAACTCACTGAAAAAATCATGTGTGTTGACAACTGTCAGCGCATTCCTTTCAGCAAGTTTTTTCAGTGCAATTGTTCACTTGAGCGTCAACTCAATTAACGCCGGGGGAAAGGAAGAGTTTCTCGAACAACTTATCACGGCATATCATTTTGGCAAAGACTTTAACAGCGGTTTTTCAGCTACCGGCGGCGTTCTCGGTGCAGTTTTCGGTGGCGGTATGCTGCATCTTTTCGGAAAAGCTGCAGCCTTTATATTCGCAATCCTTTTGTTTGCAGTATTCCTGCTTGTTTTTCTGAATGTCGGTTTCACTTCCGTAAGCGACTATGTTTCATCCGCAATAAACAGTTCAAAAGATAAACTTGACGAAAGCACTGAACTGCGCAAAGCAAGGCGTATTGAGCGCATGGAGCAGCGAGAGCAGGAAAGGCTTGAGGCTGAAGCTGAACTTGAAAGGGAAAGAATTTCACAGAACGACGCTTTTGACTTTTCAAAAACTCAAATTGAACTCGATGACAATATGTCTGTAAGGCGCAGAAAGCGTTCTGCTCGTCCATATAACCCTCAGGAAAGACTGTTTACTTTTTCTGAGGAAACTGTCAATGCAATGAAAAAGGAAAAGGCTGAGTGTGAGGAACTTGTTGAAACCGAAGATGTCGAACCGATATCTGAAAAGAATGCGGATATCGGCAAAGCAATTGAAGCAGCGGCAGGTATCGAAAAAATAAATGAGAATTTACCGGCAGGTTATGAAGAGGTTGTTGACACAGAGGAAATCGACCTTGATGCTGAAGCTCAGGATATCGTCAACGCCGCAATCACAAGTGCCAACGAAAGCGCAAAAAAGAACCTTGAAGAGGTGATGAGCTATACGGACGACAGCAGACCTAAAAAAGAATACTGCTTGCCGCCCATAGATTGCCTCAGAGAACCCGATTTCAGCAGGGCAGGTGATTATGCCGCCGAAATGAAAACAACAGCAAAAAAGCTTGTTGACACACTCAAGAGCTTTGGTGTTGAGACTAACCTTATCGGAGTCAGCCGAGGCCCCTCAGTAACAAGATATGAACTCCAACCGGCTCCCGGAGTCAAGATAAACAAGATAACAAATCTTGCCGATGATATTGCTCTCAACCTTGCTTCTGCAGGTGTCAGAATTGAAGCGCCGATCCCGAATAAATCAGCGGTGGGTATTGAAATTCCGAACCAGCATAAGTCCATGGTGACACTTCGGGAAATCATATCCTCATCTGATTTTCAAAATGCAAAAAGCAAGCTGAATGTTGCTCTCGGAAAGGATATCACCGGCAATGCAACCTGCACTGATATTGCAAAGATGCCGCATCTTCTGATTGCAGGAACAACGGGTTCGGGTAAATCAGTTTGTCTCAACTGTATGATTGTCAGCATTCTCTACAAAGCAAAGCCATCAGAGGTCAAACTACTTATGATTGACCCGAAGCAGGTTGAGTTTTCAATATACAACGGAATACCGCATCTTCTTGTTCCGGTTATTTCCGATGTCAGAAAAGCTGCCGGCTCACTCGCATGGGCTGTCAGTGAAATGGAAAACCGATACAAAGCTTTTTCAGCCTGCGGCGTGCGTGATATCAAGGGCTTCAACAAATATGTTCTTGATCACCCCGAACAACAGTTTATGCCGCAGATTGTAATATTTATTGACGAGCTGAACGACCTCATGATGGTGTCTCCAAAGGAGGTTGAAGACTCCATCTGCCGACTTGCTCAAAAGGCCCGAGCTGCAGGTATGCACCTTGTTGTTGCAACCCAGCGACCGTCCGTTGATGTCATCACCGGCATTATCAAAGCAAATATTCCTAGCAGACTCTCGCTTTTTGTTTCCTCTCAGGTTGACTCAAGGACAATTCTTGATACCGTTGGAGCTGAAAAGCTTCTCGGCAACGGTGATATGCTCTTTAACCCGGTCGGAATGTCAAAGCCCGTCCGAATCCAAGGAGCATTTCTTTCGGATGAAGAGATTGAAAAGGTTGTCTCGTTTATCAAAGAGCAGGAAGAAGTTGAATACGACAGCGAAGTAATGGATGAAATTGCGCGCAATGCAGTTTCAGACAACAAAAAGAAATCCGCCCAAGCCTCGGCAGGCGATGAGGTCGGTGACGCTGACGAAAAAATTCTTGCCGCTATTGAAGTTGTTGTTGAGTGTCAGGCTGCTTCAACAACACTGCTTCAGCGCAAACTGAGTCTCGGTTATGCAAGAGCTGCAAGAATTATGGATGAGCTTGAGCAGCGCGGTATTGTTGGACCGTCGGAGGGAAGCAAGCCCCGCAAAGTGCTTATGACGCCGCTGCAGCTTGCGGAATTGAGAGCTTCAAGAAATCCCGTACAGGACGATTATGATATTTTATCCGATTAGTGAGGAAAAATGAACGAGTTCTTACCTATTAGTTATAACGAGATGAAAAACCGAGGATGGGAAGAGGTTGACTTTGTATATGTCAGCGGAGACGCATATGTTGACCATCCGAGTTTTGGTGCGTCTATAATTACAAGAGTGCTTGAATCATGCGGATTCAGAATCGGCTTCCTTGCTCAGCCTGATTGGCATAGCAAGGAGGCTTTTATGCGCTTTTCGAGGCCGAAATACGGCTTTCTTGTTTCCTCCGGAAACATTGATTCAATGGTTGCACACTATACTGTTGCAAAGAGGAAGCGCAGTACAGATGCTTATTCTCCGGGTGGAAAAACCGGGATGCGCCCCGACAGAGCTGTCATTGTTTATTGCAACAGAATCAGGGAGGCTTACGGAGATATACCGATAATCATCGGCGGTCTTGAAGCTTCGCTTCGCCGTTTTGCTCATTATGACTATTGGGATGACAGCATCAGGAGATCCATTCTTTTTGATTCCGGTGCAGATTTACTCATTTACGGAATGGGTGAAAATCAGATTTCCATGATTGCCGAAAGATTAAGAGACGGTGAACCGGTTTCTGCTATTCGTGATATACCAGGCACTTGCTATATCTGCGACACAAAAGAAACACCCCTTTTCGGTGCTGAATGTCCGTCTTTTGAGAATGTTTGTTCAAGCAAAAAGGAATACGCAATTGCCTGCCGTATTCAACAAGATGAACAAGATCACATAAGAGGAAAACTTATCAAACAAAGACACGGCAAAAAAATGCTTGTCCAAAATCCGCCAATGCCTCCGCTGACAACCGAAGAGCTTGACCGTGTTTACGCTTTGCCGTATGTAAGGACATATCATCCGTGCTATGAAGAGGTTGGAGGAATTCCCGGAATTGAAGAAGTGCGTTTTTCGATTGCGCACAACAGAGGTTGCTTCGGTGCGTGCAATTTTTGCTCAATTGCTTTCCATCAGGGGAGGTTTGTCACATGCAGAAGTCACGAATCAGTAATAAATGAGGCAAAAAAGCTCACAGAACTCCCTGATTTCAAAGGCTACATTCATGATATCGGAGGACCAACGGCAAATTTTCGCCTTCCATCTTGTGAAAAACAACTTAAAGCCGGTCTTTGCAAGGGAAAAAAATGCCTTGCACCAAAGCCATGTCCGGCTCTTATTGCTGACCACAGCGACTATCTTACACTTCTTCGTGAAGTCCGTAAACTCCCTAAAGTCAAAAAGGTTTTCATTCGTTCAGGCATCCGATATGATTACATGCTAAAGGATAAAAAAGATGACTTTTTCAAAGAACTTGTTCGTTACCATGTCAGCGGTCAACTGAAAGTTGCACCGGAGCATTGCTCAGCAGCGGTGCTTGACAAGATGGGAAAGCCGCATATTGAAGCATACATTGAGTTTTCAAACAGATATTTTGAACTTTCAAAAAGTAATAACAAGCAGCAGTATCTGGTGCCGTATCTGATGTCTTCACATCCGGGATCAACACTTGAGGATGCGATTGAGCTTGCTTTGTTTTTGAAAAAGCGATCAATCCGACCGGAGCAGGTTCAGGATTTTTATCCGACCCCGGGAACGATTTCCACCTGCATGTTTTATACCGGCCTTGATCCATACACAATGAAAGAAGTCTATGTTGCAAAAAGCCCCGAGGAAAAGGCAATGCAGCGCGCACTTCTGCAGTATTATGACGCATCAAAACGGGATATAATTGAAAAAGCACTCAAAAAGGCCGGTAGATATGACCTTATAGGAACTGGAGAAAAGTGTCTGATAAAACCCTTGCCCGGCAACAGGTTTAATCAAAACCAAAGAAATAAAAAACAGAATTTCGGAGGACACAATGGCAGGAAAAAGAAGAGGTAACCAAAAGTCACTATTTGCAACCCTTGCATTCATAATTGCAATAATTGCAGTAGTATTCGGCAGATTCAACAAAAGCTTTGATTCGGTGAACATTGCTCCGGAAAACATGGGTGAAGTTCCTGCGGTTCATTTTGTTGATGTCGGTCAGGGCTCGTGCATACTGTTGCAGTCGAAAAAAGACGGTGTTCTCATTGATGCCGGAGAAAAGGAATACGGGGAAACAGTTGTACACTATTTGAAATCATGTGGGATAGAAAAGCTTTCCTATGTCATTGCAACACAT
The DNA here is from genome assembly GCA_016292705.1 of Clostridiaceae bacterium. Lineage (GTDB taxonomy): Bacteria > Bacillota > Clostridia > Oscillospirales > Acutalibacteraceae > UBA6857. The sequence continues at coordinate 1,890 of JAEDHZ010000044.1, read as the reverse complement.
CCTCACACTGACCATATCGGCGGCCTTGCAACGGTGCTAAAAAGCTTTGATGTTGAAAACATTATTATGCCAAAGCTTCAGGCATCAAATACACCGTCAACAAAAACATATCAAAGGCTTCTTGAAACAATTGCTTCAAAAAAAATCAAACCCATTGCCGCAAAACCCGGAAGCAAGTACTCAACCGATGAAATATCTTTTGAGATTCTCGGCCCGACAACCCAGAGCGATGATCTGAATAATATGTCAGTCGTGTGCAGGGCAGAGGTGAACTCAACCTCGTTTCTCCTGCTCGGAGATGCCGGAAAAGCTGAAATGAAAGGGATTATGGCCCTTTCGCCCTTGCTTTCAAGTGATATTGTTCTCATGGGACATCACGGAAGCAGTTCTTCACTTGACAAAAACCTGCTTTCTTCTGCTTCGCCGTCCGTTGCCGTAATATCTTGCGGACGGGATAATTCTTACGGTCATCCGCACCAAGAAACAATTCAATATTTAGATAAGAATAAGATAAAATACTATCGCACAGACAAATCCGGAAATGTTGTTGTCTTCTGTCCTGACGGCGGATACAGCATTAAAACGCAGAACTGACGGAGGCGCACATACATGGAATATCTCAGCGTTGACAGAATTGAAAACGGCATAGCTGTTTGTGAAAAAAGCGACATGACAACAGTTGAGCTCCCTCTCTCTCAGCTTCCCGAAAAGGTCAGAGAGGGGAGTGTACTAAAACATGAAAACGGAGTATACTCACTTGATGAGGACGAAGAGATCAATCGGAAAAATCGAATTATTGAGCTTCAGAATATGCTGTTTTCGGATGACTGATTGAACATTTGTTTTTAATAAATAAAAAAACAGCGGTTTCCAAAATAAAACCACTGTTTTTGGTGCGGGTAACAGGGGTCGAACCTGCACGCCGTGGGGCACAAGATCCTAAATCTTGCGTGTCTGCCAATTCCACCATACCCGCATATTGTTTGGGAGATTATACAATATATTCTTACCTTTGTCAAGAATTTGACCGTTTACCTCCACAAAATATCATTTTTTGTTTTGCACTGCCATAGTAATTTACGGGTGATTACTATGAGTAAAAGTGTGTATAGAATTATTAATGCAAAGCAGTTTATTTTTCTGTTTTTCGCCATTGTTATCTCTGCGGTGATGATATTTGGAATTGATATTATATATTCCAAAGCTAAGTCAGAAAGTAAAAAGAGTTCTTTGCCTGTGATAATCATTGATGCCGGACATGGCGGCGAAGACGGGGGAACACAGTCCTCAAGCGGAATACTTGAAAAAGACATTAACCTTTCAATTTCCCTGAAGCTGAAAGCTGTCCTCGAATCATTAGGTTTTGAAACAATAGCCGTTCGAGAATCGGATTGTCTCATATATGACAGTGGCTGCACTGCCATGCGAGAAAAAAAGGTGTCGGATATCCGCAACAGGCTTAGTCTGATGACAAAATATCCGTCCGGAATTTTTTTGAGTATACATCAGAACCATTTTCAACAGAGCAAGTATCACGGCGCTCAAGTGTTTTACTCTAAGAACAACCCTCAAAGCAAAACGCTTGCTGAATTTATTCAGAACTCTGTTGTTGAAAAACTGCAAAATGAAAATACGAGGAAAATCAAACCCTCCGGAACGGAGATTTTCTTATTGCATCACGCAACGACACCAGCTGTAATGGTTGAGTGTGGCTTTCTTTCAAACAGCGGCGAGGCTCTGCTTTTAAGCGATGAACAGTATCAGAAAAAAATGGCAGTTGCGATTGCTGACGGTGTGATAAAATATTTAAGCAGTTTTGGTATAGGCAGTCTGAATTGATAGTGTAGATAGTGCTACTTTATAAACGGGAAGTGAATTATAATGGCTCAG